>DATMBD010000281.1:0-5014 GCA_035559355.1 Dehalococcoidia bacterium | reverse complement strand
TCTCGTTCGACGTGTCGACGATGATCACGCGTTTGTTCATCTCGTCCGCCAGAACGCGGGCGACCTCACGCAGCATGGTCGTCTTGCCCACGCCCGGGCGGCCCAGGAGGAGCATGCTCTGTTCGCTGCGGACGATGTCTTCGATGGTCTTGATCGTGCCGAAGACGGCTCGGCCGACCCGGCAGGTCAGTCCGACGATGCGGCCCCTGCGATTGCGGATGCAGGAGATGCGGTGGAGCGTGCGCTCGATGCCGGCCCGGTTGTCCTCGCCGAATTCGCTGATGCGGGAGACGACGTACTCGATGTCGCTCTCGGAGACCTCCCGCTCGCTGAGGACGATCTCGCGTCCGGGGAAGCGCGCTTCCGGCAGCCTCCCCAGGTCCATGACCACCTCCAGGAGCTCGTGCTTGTCGGGCCGCACACGGATGGGGTCGCCGATGTGAGGAGCCAGGGCGTCGAGCAGGAGATCCAAGTCGTCGGTGATCGTTCGACTCAAGCGGGACTCAAACTCCAACTGCGTTCTCGGCTACGACAGCCACCTTTTTGGGCATGGCCAGCGGCCGCGCGGTGCGCCGCACGAGGGAAACGAAGTCCCCCTGGGCGCGGAAACCGACGTCTTCGAGCCCTCGGGCCAGGGCCTCCGCCGTCCGCGGGACGAGGACGAACACCTGGGCTTCGGGTTCGTCCCCGGAGAAGGCGCCGGCGACGATGCCGCCAACTTCTCGCGTTGCCTCGTCATCGACCAGGAGGTCGAGCATGAAGCCCTGCGGCAGCCTGGCGGCGCGGACGCTGGCGTGGATGACGCCTTCGCGCTCCAGGACAAACTGCTGGCCGTTCCGCAACCAGCGGCGCTCTTGCGCCGCGTGCCATTCGACGAAAGTGGCCGCTTCGCAGCGGCGGATCGCTTCCGGCGTCGCCGAGCAGTACAAGCGAAACAGCGGGTAGCTGTCAGAGGTCGAGGAGGGCCTCAACGGCAAGGGCTCGGCGGCGAGTCGCCCGGACAGGCTGAAGAGTGTCTCCTCCTGATAGGCGATGAACCCCGTCTCCAGGGCAGGAGGCAGCAAGTCGCTGCCGGCGGCAAGGCGCAGGAAGAGCTTGTGGGCCCCGTCCTTCCCCGCTTCCGCGATCGCGCACTCCAGGAGGTCGATGGCGGCCGAGTGGTCCTTCGTCGCGTCGATGAGGTAGTCGATCTCCCAAGCTTCGCTGCCGCCGCGCTGGCGGGCGCCGACGAGCCCGTGCAGACGCTGGCGCCGCACCTTGACCCAGGCGCTGCGCCGGCGCGCGAACGCCAGCAACTGGTCCCGGACGATGCTCAGAGCGGGCTGGCCGTCTCCCGCGCCGAGCCTCTCTCGAGGCCACGCGGCGTTCTCATAGCTGAGGCCGGCGTGCACGACGAGCGCCAGGATGTCGGTCGGCAGAAGGGAACGGGCCTCGTTAACCATGGCCTACTTTACGGCGGCGGACTTCTCCGCCAGCGAGAGGAAGTATTCGTGCAGCCGCGGATCGTCGGTCAGCTCCGGGTGAAAAGACGTGACCAGGAGGTGGCCCTGCCTGGCGGCGACGATACCCTGTCCTTCTATCTCCGCCAGGACTTTGACTCCCGGCCCGGCCTCGCGAATCAAAGGCGCGCGGATGAACACGCAGCGAAGGGGCGGACCCTCGATTTCGTCGATCCGCAGTTCGGTCTCGAAGCTGTCGACTTGGCGCCCGAAGGCGTTGCGTTCGACGGAGATGTCGACGAGGCCGAGGGTCTCCAGGTCGAGGTCGGTGGCGTGTTTGGCCATGACGATCATGCCCGCGCACGTCCCCCAGACGGGACGGCGGGCCGCAAAGGCGCGCAACGGCTCCAGCAGGCCGTAGATTCCCATGAGCCTCGAAATCGTTGTGCTTTCGCCGCCAGGGATGATGAGGGCGTCGAGGCCTTCGAGATCGGGCGGCAGGCGAACTTCGCGCGCCTCGACGCCGAGACGCCTCAAGACCGCCTCGTGCTCTGCAAAATCACCCTGAAGCGCAAGAACGCCGACGGTGGCCACTACCAATTAATTGTAACGCAGGCCGCGAGGGCGGTCGGCCCCGAGACGCGGCCGAGGTGGTTGGCGTGCCGGCAAAGAGAGGCGCCGTGCGCGGGCCAATCTTGATCAGCGCGCTTCTAGCAGGATGCGGATCGGACCGCGTCGGCGGCCTGGGCGAGCGAAGCGCGGGCGACGCCGAGGGCGCTGCCCGCCTGAGACACCTGGCCCGAGTTCGAGGCCGAGACGCCTGCAAGCATGAGGTCGGCGGCGGCTCCAGCCCCGCGAGCCGCCTGGACGAGGCCGGCGTGGGCAGAGGCCAGACAGGCGGGCGGCGAGAGACGCTCGACGTCGGCAGCAAGCGACTTCACGTTCTGAGCCGCCTGGGACGTGAACTGCCGCCAGGAAGCGTCTTCCAGGGCTGGCGATGCGGCCCGTTCGATGAGGTAGGCGAGCTGGGCGTCCAGCGCGGAGGCGAGCGATGCGGCGGCGTTCGGGTAGGAACCCTGCCCAGCTGCGCCGGGCCCGGACGTGGGCGTGGGCGTAGGTAGACAGTTGGCGAGAAAGAATTCGCGCTCGCGATCGGAGCGGTAAGGAGTGCCGCGGATGGCGTCGCAGCTCGTACGGTCGGGCAGCGCGCTCGACTGCGACGTCGGGCTGGGCGAAGGACGCTGGGTGGCGTTTGGGGCAGGAGTCGTCGTGCTCGTGGCGGCAGCTTGGGTCGTCGCCTGCGTTGCCTGCGGACGGGTCTGGGCGGCGCGGGCGGTTGGACTGAGACGGGGCGTCCCCAGAAGGCGGACTGAAGGCGCGTCCGTGCCGCCGTCCCCAGAAAAGGCGCCCGTCACCAGCGCCCCGAAGCCCAGGAGCGCCCCTGCAAGGACCACACCGATGACGAAGCTTCTTAGTTCTGCCACAAGCGAGGCCCGCGCCCAAGGCTACGGGGGAAAGAGGCCGGGCGTAAGCTAGCCTTCGCCTCCGCTAAAGTCAAACCAGCCAGGCGCGCTGGTTGGTTCACCGCTTAACGGGCGCGAGGGTGCGCTTTCTCATATGCTTCGCGCATATGCTCCCTGCTCACCTGCGTGTAGACCTGGGTAGTGGATATATTGGCGTGGCCCAGCAGCTCCTGGACTTTATGTATGTCCATGCCGCCCCTGAGCATGTGGGTTGCGAAGCTGTGGCGCAGCGTATGCGGCGTCACGCGTTCCTGAATCCCGGCTTCGGCCGCGTAGCCCTTGAGGATCAGCCAGAAGCCCTGGCGCGTAAGCCGCTCGCCGCGCCGGTTCACGAACAACGCTGTCTCCTGGCGCTCCCCGACCAAGCGCGGGCGAGCGTAGCGGATGTATTCGCGGAGCTCCTGGACGGGCTGGTCCAACAACGGAATCTGGCGTTCCCGGTTTCCCTTCCCTACCAGCCGCACAAAGGGCTTTTCGACGTCCAGCTGGATGTCGTCGAGATCAAGGGAGACAAGCTCGGTGACGCGAAGGCCGGTCGCGTACATGAGCTCCAGCATGGCGCGATCACGCTTCGCCTCGGGGGTGTTGCGGCGCGCAGGTTGCTCCAGGAGCTCGTCGATTTCCTGAACGGTGAGCGGCTTCGGCAGCACCTTGCCGACCTTTGGGGAAGCAAGTTGCTCGGTGGGGTTCAGTTTGAGCTTGCCCTCCGCCTGCAGGAACGAGAAGAAGGACTTCACGGCCGCCACCTTGCGGGCGACTGTCGCCTCGCGGTAGGTCTTGGACTTCAGATGGAGGATGTAGTCGAGCACCTGGTTCTGGTCGACGTCGGCCCAGTCCGGGCGCCGGCCCTGGTTGCGCTCCGCTAGGAAGTCCTCGAGCTGGGTGAGGTCGTTCCGATAGGCCGCGATTGTGTTCCCGGAGGCTCCCTTCTCGACGGAAAGGAATTCGAGGAACTCGCTGACGAAAGTGTCCACTAGGCGAACCTCCGTCGCTGTGGGTCGCCGGATCCGCCGGGGAAAATTACTGCGGAATTGTAACCTCGCTACCCCCCTCTGTCTACTCGGGTGTTATACACCTATTTATAGGACTCGGATTCAATCCTCCTCGGGGGCGTAGGCCTCTTTGCCGATGAGGGGAACGAACCGGCAGGCTCCCTTGCGAGACACGCGCAGACCTTCCGGCCGCTTTTCAACAACCATCAGTTCCTGCTGCCGACGATCGCCTACGGGAATCACCAGCCGCCCGCCCATGGCCAGTTGCTCCACGAGCGCCATGGGCACCCGCGGCGCGCCCGCCCCGACGACGATCGCGTCGTAGGGCGCTTCGTCCGGCCATCCCAGCTGGTCGGTGGCGTTGAAGATGCGGACGTTGGCGTAGCCAAGGTCGTGGAGCACCCGCCGAGAGCGCTCGGCAAGCTCTGGGATGAGCTCGACGCCGATGACCTCCCTGGCCAGCTGGCCCAGTAGCGCGGCCTGGTAACCTGACCCAGAGCCCACGTCCAGGACCTTTTCATCGCCGCTCAGGCGCATCTCCTGGAGCATGATCGCCACCATGCGCGGCTGGGAGATCGTCTGGCCGTGGCCTATGGAGAGGGGCCGGTCTACGTAGGCGAGGTGACGCGCCTCCACGGGGACGAAGCGCTCGCGCGGAACTCTGCGGAACGCCTCTAGGACGCGCTCGTCCCGAATCTCGTCCGCCAGGGACTGCACGAGCGCTTCGCGGGCGGCAGCGAGTCTCGGCTCATCGAGGGCGGCGTCGCCGTTGGCGGACCGGGCCATTTCCGGCGGGTCCTTCGCGAAGGACTAGCGGCCTCCAGCCGGCTTTGCGCCGACGTGGACGTAGGCAACGCCGAACATGAGCGCCTTCACTTTCACATCCTCCAGGCCGGCCGCGCGCATGAGACGCGCGATTTCCGCCACGTCTTCGAAGCGGTCAACGGAACGCGGCAGGTACTCGTAAGCCGAGCGGTCGCCTGAGATAAGCCCGCCGACGAGCGGCGAAAAGGTGTGAAAGTACCAGTCGAAGAGATGGCGGAAGCCCCAGAGCTTGGGG
>DATMBD010000280.1:0-2488 GCA_035559355.1 Dehalococcoidia bacterium | reverse complement strand
TGCGGCTTACATCGCCCGCCGCACCAAATCGCAGGGAGCGTAGCAAAGGCTCAGGCGCCTTTGTCTTGCGGGGCGAAGGCCGCCGTGGGCGGCTCCCACGGCCGGATTGATGAAAGCTTGATTCTCCACCCCGACCTCGTGACGCGGGACTGACCGCCGTCGCCTTAGCCTACCTTGCGTGCCGGCGCGTGCCGGCAACGGAGGTGGACGATGAAGCGTCTCCTGTTTCTGCTTGACGACGTCGACGATGCCGAGGCGGCATTTCGGGAAGTCACGAAAGTCACCAGCCCGGGCGACAAGGTCGTGGTCCTGGCCGTCGTGGGGCAGCCAAGCAACCGAATAGTTGGATCGCGACCCCAGGTGACGCCGAATTTCTACGTCCCGCCGCAAGGGCTGGCCGCGCCCCGCACCGGGACGGAAATGCCCGCATACGAGACAGACGAGGACGTTCAAGCCCGCGTATCCGGCGATGTTCTCGCCAAGCTCTCCGGACCGACAGCGATACTCAAGGAACACGGGCTGGATGCCTTCTGCCGGGTCATCGTCCGGGACGAGCCGGGCGAAGCCGTGGACTCCTGGGCGCGGGACGAACAGCCCACACACGTCGCAGTCATGAAAAGCGCGTGGAAGCGCCTTCGGCAGCGCCTCCGCCACGACGGCGAGGAAGCGACCGTGCTCGAGGGAGACATCGCACCCGTGATAGCCCTGCCGCAGTAGGCCTCATCTCCGCGCCGCGTAGCCCTTGCCCAGCGCTGGCCGTATATTGTCGCCATGCCGGCGCGTAGCGGCCTGAAGCTCGGCGTGGCCCTCCCCCAGGGCTTCCCAGACGGGAAGATCGACCTCCGCCTCATCGAAGCCTACGCCCGCGAGGCGGAGGCTATGGGTTTCGACGACCTCTGGACGATCGAGCAGATCACCGGCAGCCTGCCTGTGCTGGAGCCCGTGTCGCTCCTCGCTTACCTCGCCGCGATCACGGAGCGAATCCGTCTCGGCACTGCCGTGGTCGTTACCAATCTGCGCAATCCCGTGCAACTCGCGAAGGCCGTCGCCTCCATAGACCACCTGAGCAACGGACGGCTGACGCTGGGTGTTGGCCTCGGCGTCAGCACGCGCATGTACGCAGCGTTCGGGATTGAGGAGGAGCACCGCGTCGCCCGCTTCCTGGAAGGCATACGCGTCATGAAGGCGCTGTGGACGGAGCCCAGCGCCAACCTCGAAGGTCGATACTTTCGGCTGAAGGGCGTCAGCATGGAGCCGAAACCCGTGCAGAAGCCGCACCCCCCTTTGTGGTTCGGAGCCCACACGGAAGCGGCGCAGCGACGCGCCGCCCGCCACGGCGATGGCTGGATGGGCGCCGGTTCGACTAAGATCGAGGACTTCTTCGTGGAGTTGGGGCGCATGCGTGCGATCCTGCAAGAAGAAGGGCGCGACCTAGCCTCCTTTCCGCTTTCGAAGCGCATCTACATCTCCGTCGACGACGATGAATCGAGGGCGCGGGAACGAATGCAAGCGTGGCTCGATGGCTTTTACGGCCGGCCGGAGGCGCGCGCCGAGGCTTGGGGGGTGTATGGCAGCAGCGGGCGTTGCCTGGAAACGCTCCAGCGCATGCGCGACGCAGGTCTCACGCACGTCATGCTCCATCCGGCGCCGGCGGACCTCGCGCAGCTCGAGACGATAGCAACGCGGATAGTGCCCGAGTTGTAGGCGGCGCAGGGCTACACGCTTCTGCATCGCCTTCTCGTTGCGCTTCGATTCAAAGGAAACGTCCACGGGTGACACTCAGTTCGGCATGGACTGGGATGAGATCCTGAACCCGGACCAGCCCCTGCTGGAAATCCTCATTCGCGGCGGTCTGACCTACTTCGCGCTGTTCGCGCTGCTCCGCTTCATCCTCAAGCGGGAGCCCGGCGCAGTGGGAATCACGGACCTCCTCGTCTTGGTGCTGGTTGCCGACGCAGCCCAGAACGCGATGGCGGGCGACTACACGTCCGTTCCGGACGGGATTTTGCTCGTCGCCACCATCCTCTTGTGCAGCTTCGCGCTGGACTGGCTCGGCCATCGCTTTCCGTTCGTGGGCCGGATCGTGCATCCGCCTCCCCTCGAACTCGTCCGCGATGGCGTCGAGTTGCGCCGGAACATGGCGCGAGAGCTCATCACCCACGAGGAACTGATGACGCACCTGCGCGCCCAGGGCGTAGAGGACCTTTCACAGGTCAAGCGCGCCTTCATGGAGGGAAACGGCCAGATCACGGTCGTCAAGTACGGCGGAGAGACGGAGCCCAAGAAGCAGGCGCGCGGCGGGCAGGTAGCGGGCTAAGGAAGCGAGAGGGCCTCCGAGGGAGGCTCCTGGGCGCCTCGCGCCGCATTGATCGCAGGTCGGCTCTACGTTCTTAAGTGTGGAAACAGTTCAGGATCCTTAGCGAAAACATCCTGTCGTTCCGGTAGCCGTAGGCCCTGCGTTTGAGCACTTTCACACGGTTATGCTTGC
>DATMBD010000279.1:0-6708 GCA_035559355.1 Dehalococcoidia bacterium | reverse complement strand
GGGTCCACTTACATGGGCAAATGGGACACTTCCTGGGGAGGCGTAACCGGCCCTGAAAAGGTCCGGGAGCTCGCGGACTTTTTCGAGTCCGCCGGTGTGCCCTTCCACGCCTGGAGCGTGACGCGGGGAATCGATCCCGTCCGCGAGGCGGAAGTGGCGGCTGAGGTGCTGGCCAACGGCGCCCGCACCCTGACCTTCGACTTGGAGCCGCCTGAGGGCAAGGCGTACTGGCAGCGAGGGCCCGCCGAGGCGCTTCAGATCGGCTACGAGCTGCGCCGCCGAATGCCGGACGCCTACCTCGTGGTTGCGCCGGACCCGCGTCCCTGGCAGCTCGAAGTCGTTCCCATCGCCGAGTTCGCGAGCTTCTGCAACGAGATCGCCCCTCAGACGTATTGGGACACGTTCGATTCTGCGGCCAACTACCGCCTTTTCGAAATGTTCGGCTACCCGCCCGGCCCGGACGGGATAACGCCCGAGCACGTCCTCACTGTCACGAACCACGTTCTGGCCCCTCACCGTCGCCTAATACGGCCCGTGGGCCAGGCCACCGCCAGCCACGAAGAGTGGGCCCGGTTTCTGCAGACGGCGGAGGCGCTGGGCATGGGCGAAGCCTCCTTCTGGCGCTTCCGCACCGCCGGCGACGGCGTCTGGCAGGCGTTGTCCGAAAGCGCCGCGAGGAAGCAGCAGCAGGCAAACCAGGTGGCCCTCAGCGCCAAGCCGAAAGACAGTCCGGCCCAGGGCGAGCAAGCCAGCGGCCAGGGTGAGAAAGTCGAACCGCTGCGGGCCAAGGCGGAAAGCGCCCAAGAGGCTGGGGATGACGGCGCCGGAGCGCCCGCCAACCGGCCATATCGGAACCTGCCACGCTTCCGCAGCCAATTCCGCTTCGACGTCGCTCCCGGACGGGGCCGAATCCAGATTCCTGGCGGCCGGGAATGAGGCGGGTGAAGCGACCGCTCTTCGCCGCCGGCGGCTTCGCCGTCTTCCTGGCGCTTTTGGCGGGCCAGGTCCTCTCCGGCTCTGACCGACACGACTCGGGTGGGGCCTCCGGTCGCTCCGCCGGATTCCAGCTGCAGGTCGACGACACAGCCCCTCTTCCGGCCGTCGCCAGCGGCGGCCACCAGGAGGCGTCTCCCTCCCCGGAGCCCCCAACGGAGGTCGCCGCGGAGCCCTCCGTCACGCCTGCAGCCCCATTGCCGGCGCCTGAGGCCACCGACCAAGCTGCGGCGCCCCAGGATGCTCCGACGCCCCCGGCGCCGCCGCCGCCGCCGCCGCCGCCCGCCCTCGCCGTCAGCGCTTTCGCCGTTCTCGAGGCGGCCTGCGGCGCCGAGCTCGGCGGGTTCAACCAGCACGTGCGCCTCCCGCCCGCCAGCCTCACGAAAATGGTCACCGCTATGGTCGTGCGCGGCCGGGCGAACGTCGATGAAACCGTTGGAGTGAAGGTAAGCGGTTCGGCGCTAGCGGCGAGGGGTTCCTCGGTCATGGGCCTCGAGCCAGGCATGGCGGTCAGCGTCCTCGACCTTCTTTACGGCCTCCTCCTTCCCTCCGGCAACGATGCTGCCCTGGCCCTGGCGGACTACGTCGCGGGCGGCGACGTCGCTGCGTTCGTGGGCGAAATGAACAACCTCGTCGCCCAGCTCGGGCTGACCAATACGCATTTCGCCAACCCCCACGGGCTGGACAATCCGGAGGCGTATTCGTCCGCCTACGACATGGCCCAGATCGGCCGCGCCTACCTCCAGGACAGCCTGCTCGCCGAAATCGCGAGCACGCCGGCCTACCGACTGGCAGGAGGGCTGTCATTCAAGAACGGCAACAAGATGCTGGCGTCGTACCCGGGCGCGTACGGGGTCAAGATCGGCTACACGCGGCGCGCCCAGCAGACTATCGTCGTCGCCGCCCGGCGTGCGGGCCGCGACCTGGTCGTAGCCGTCTTCGGCAGCCGCGATCGTTACGCTGACGCCGCCGCGCTTCTCGATTGGGCCTTCGCCAACACCCGTCCCGCTTGTTAGCGCCGGGCCCCTCGGTTCGCGATGCCTTAGATATCGGCGTCCCTGGCGGCTTGAGGCCGGTTTTAGGGCCTCTCGCCGAATCTGAGGCTGCCCGATGTCTTCGCGTCTGCGGCCGCCCTTGCTTGCCATGCGCCCCTCTCGCGGCCTGTGTAGATCGCTCCGAGAGCGACCGTGAGCGCCTCGAAGGGCCGGCGATCGTGTCTGCACGGCGTCTTTTTGGTCACGGCGCTGAGAGGCCTCACCGCGGCGGCCTTGGTGCTTTCGGTAGCATGCAATGCGGACGAGCCGGCGCCGACGCCCGCCAGCCCGGTTGCCGCGCTGACGCCGCCGCCGACGGCGGACCCTGACCTCCTCCTTCCGGATTTGGTGACCACAATCCCGGACCAGCTCTACATCGAGGAGCCGCTCGGCGGAGGCAGCGGACGCGAGCTCAGGTTCAGTACCACGCTCGTGAACCGGGGCGCCGGGCCGCTATCCCTCCTCGGCAGCTTTGACGAAATGACCGGCGACGCCAGCGCCATTCAGGTGATCAGGCGCCGCGACGGCGGCGAGGTGGAGCACTTCGTGGGCAAGTTGTCGCTGGACCCCGCCCACGGCCACTACCATCTGAACGATTTCTTCATCTTCGAGCTCTGGACGTATGGCCCCAGGGGCACGCTCGATCAGCTGGTCGCCACGACGGGCAAGATCACCTTTTGCCTGCTGGACGTCGTTCGCGCAGACCCGGCGCCTCCATCGGTTGCCGAGGCGCCCGAATTCATCGAGTGCTCCTGGCGGCAGCAGGGTATCTCTGCCGGTTGGAGCGAGACGTACGAGGCGACCCTGCCCGGCCAGCAACTGGACGTCACCAACGTGCCGGACGGCCGCTACGCCGTTCGCGCTCGTATCGACCCCGATGGCCTCCTCGCGGAGACGAACAAGCGCAACAACTCGCTGATTTTCTACATCGAAATCACGGGCAACGAAGTGCGGCTGCTGGACAGGCCGTAAGTCCGGATGCCCGCCCAGCGGGTGGTGCGGCCGAACCTGCTGCGTATCGGGCAACCTGACTCCTGCCTCAAAGCGAAGCGCTAGACGGTCATCACCACCTTGAGCGAGTTGTCGAGCTTGTTGCTGTAGGTCTCGTACGCTTTGCCTACGTCGCGCCAGCTCATCCGGTGCGTGAGCAGGTGGCCGACCGAGAGCCGTCCCTGGTCGACGAGATCGACGGTCGTCGCCACGGCCTCCGGCATGTTTCCTGACCGGGCGCTGTTGGTGACGATCATGCGCGGCAGCTTGTTGGTCATCGCCGTCCAGTCGAACGCGAAGACGTCTTCGTCGTGGGCGATGCCGAAGATGATCGCCGTGCCCTCCTGGCGGAGGACATCGAAGACCTGCTGGCAGGTCTCCGGGCGGCCACAGGCCTCGATGGCGACGTCGGCGAGTGCCCCGCGCGTGATCTCCGTCACCGCCTCCACTACGTTGACGCGAGACGGATTGAGGGTGTGGGTGGCGCCGAGTTTGGTCGCCATGTCCAGCCGATAGTCCAGGAGGTCGACGGCGATCACCTGCCTCGCCCCGCCGCGCGCGAGCAAGTCCGTGAACGTTAAGCCGATTGGCCCTTGGCCGAGGACGACGACTCGTTTGCCGAGGAGCGTCCCGATCTGCTGGGTCGCGTAAAGCACCGTGCCGACCGGCTGGCACAGGACCCACAGCGCCGGATCGCCGCGGTCAGGGACGGGGACGATGCGGCTGCCGGGAACGGCGGCGTACTCGAAGAGGCCTCCCGCCTGGAGGGCGATGACGCGCTGTCCTGGCCGGAAGCGTTCGTCGCGGCTCTCCTCCACCACGCCCGCGCACTCGTGGCAGGGCGCCCCCAGCCGCAAAGGATACTCCTCCTCAGGGAAGACGCGGTCGTACGTGCGAAGGTCGCTGCCGCATACGGACAGGTACTCCATCTTCACGAGCACCTCGCCTGCCTGCGGCGTAGGCATCGGCACGTCCTCGAACTCGAAGCGCCTGGGTCCAACCAGCCGTGCTGCTCTCATTGGCCTTCCCCCGCTAATCGAGATGTATGAAAAGCGAAAACCGTTCGTTGGTTAGCAGGCGGCTGATGTGGCCCTTGCCGGTCGTGTCCTCGGCGAGCATGATGCTGCCCGGTCCGAACCGCCGCGTCTCGCCGCCGCTGGCGACGATTTCGACTTCGCCGACGAGGTTGACGACGAATTGGCGCCGGGGGGCGACGTGGAAGTCCTGCTCGTACTCCACGCCATGGTGGCGCATGACCATGCCCTTCACCGGGAAGACCTGGGACAGCTCGGTCTGGGGCTGCGTCCCAGGAACGGTCGGCACCTCCACGTCCTCGAAATGGGAAAGGCCGTCGGGGCCGGTGTAGAGACGGACGTACTGCATTGCTGCCTCCTAGCTGACACTCCATGCGAACTCTAACCGATCGTGCTGCTTGGCGCGCTCGTACACCTGGACACCGCGGCGTCCCGGCACTACAAATACGCGTGGCGCCTGGTCGAGGACGGGCAAGAGACGGATGGCTGGCGCGAAGGGGACCATCGTGGAGGCAACTCGTTCGCGAGGACGGCTGCAGGACCTGGTAGCTATCGTCACCGGCGCGGGATCCCGCGGACCGGGTGTCGGCAACGGCAAGGCCGCTGCAGTCCTTTTCGCGCGCGAGGGCGCAAAGGTCGCCCTCGTCGACAGCGTCCTCAGCCGCGCCCAGGAGACGGAGGCGATGATCCGCGCCGAAGGCGGCGAGTGCTTCGCCATCGAGGCCGACGTCACCCGCGCCGCGGACTGCCGCCGCGTGGTGGAGGAGACAGTGCGCCGCTACGGCCGCCTCGATATCCTCCACAACAACGTCGGCATCGATCTCGGCGCCGTCAGCGTGGTCGACGTCGACGAGGAAGCCTGGGACCGGACGATGGCGGTGAACGTCAAGAGCATGATGCTTATGGCCAAGCACGCCATCCCGAAGATGGCGGCGACAGGCGGCGGGGCGATCATTAACATCTCGTCGCTTTCTGCGTTGCGGCCGCGAGGCTTGACGCCCTATACGACTTCGAAGGGGGCCGTGATCGCGCTCACCAAGGCGATGGCGGTGGACCACGCGCCGCAGGGTATCCGCGTCAACTGCATCGCGCCGGGGCCTGTGTTCACGCCGATGGTGGCGGAGAACATGACGCCTGAGCGCCGCGAACAGCGGGCGAAAGTCTCGCCGCTTGGCATCGAGGGCAACGCCTGGGACATCGGCTGGGCCGCCGTCTACT
Source organism: Dehalococcoidia bacterium (assembly GCA_035559355.1). Classification (GTDB taxonomy): domain Bacteria; phylum Chloroflexota; class Dehalococcoidia; order DSTF01; family WHTK01; genus WHTK01. Next base: position 1,439 of record DATMBD010000279.1, on the reverse strand, counting down.
TGGCGAGCCCGGAGGCGCGCTGGGTGACGGGCCAGGTCCTCTGCGTGGACGGCGGCCTGACCTTGCTGGCGCCGGCGCGCTGACGCGGCGGGGTCAAGCATGCGCGCGGACTCCGGAGCGACGCTTGTCGGCAACCCCGGATACACGTGTCCGTCCCGAGAGCGAAAGCGGTGAGCGAACGATGGCGAAAGTAACGAGATATGAGACCTGGGTGGTGCGGATACCGTACGAAGAGGGGCGCTTCGGGACGCACGTCGTCCTGCGCCTGACCGATTCCGACGGCCGCCAGGGAGTCGGCTACGTGAGCAACCTGACCCCGTGGGCCGTGAAGGCCCAGCACGCCGCAGTTGAAGCCTTCGCCGAGCGCGTGCTCGGGCGCGACCCCATGGCCGTGGAGGCTATCAACGCTGACCTGCTACGGACCGGCACGCGCCCCCAGTTCGGCGGCTTGGCGCGCAGCGCCGTCAGCGTCGTCGATATCGCTGTCTGGGACCTGAAGGCAAAGGCGCTTGGCCAACCGCTTTACCGACTGCTCGGCGCTCAGGACAACCGGGTGACCGCCTACGCCAGCTGGAACCTCTGGTGGCAATACGACATCCAGACGCTCGTCCGCCACGCCGAAGAGCACGTCGGCCGCGGCTTCCGTCAGATGAAGTACCGCATGGGCGGCGTGCAAACGCTCGAAGAAGCCGTGGAACGCACGCGCGCCTTGCGCGAAGCCGTGGGGCCGGACGTCGACCTGCTGGTCGATATCAACTGGTCGTGGACCGTCGACAAAGTGATCCGCATCGGCCGGGCCCTCGAGCCCTTCGGCCTCTACTGGATCGAAGACCCCATTCCGGCGGACGACTATGAAGGCCTGGCGCAGATCAACCGCGCGCTCCAGACCCGTATCTGCGCCGGGGAGACGTATCACGAGCCGCAGCAGTTCCGCTCCCTGCTCGATCGCCGAGGCGCGGACTGCGTGATGATCGACCTGGAGGTGGGCGGCGTCACCCAATGGCTGAAGGTCGCCCACCTGGTAGAAGCGTACGGACTGCCGGTGGCGAGCCATACCTGCACCGAGGTCTCGGCGCATCTCGTGGCCGCGGCGGCGAACGGTCTCACCGTGGAGTACCTGCCGTGGGCGCAGCCGATTTTCGCGCGAACAGCTGCTGTCCAGGAGGGGAAACTCGTGCTCTCCGAGGCGCCGGGGCTTGGCCTCGACCTCGACGAAGCGGCCCTGGAACGTTTTAGGCTCGATTCCTGATTGAAGAACTAGGCAAAGAGTCGCAAATGTACGTATAACCTACGCCGAGGCCGTTCCATCATCTGACGTTTCCGTTATAGTGAGGGAGATTTCGGCCTGGCTAAGGCCGACGAGGACGGAGGCAGCGATGCTCACGAAGGAAGACAACGAGATCTTGACGCGGGTGGGCCCGGGGACGTTGATGGGCAAC
>DATMBD010000278.1:0-9250 GCA_035559355.1 Dehalococcoidia bacterium | reverse complement strand
TGGTCCGGGTTTTCTTCCATCATCGTCAGGTGCTTGTAGCCAGCGAGGTGGAAGACAACCTGCGGTCTCGAGGCCTCGAAGATGTCTTGCAGCTTCTGCTGGTCGGCGATGCTGCACAGCCACGGCTTCACGGGGCAGGAGCCTTGCGCCTTCTGGATCATCTCCACCCGCAGCTCGTGGAGGCCGGTCTCGTTCGTGTCCAGGAGATGAAGCGCCGCTGGGCCGAGCTCGAACACGCGCCGAGTCAGCTCGACGCCGATCGATCCGGCAGCACCCGTAATCAGGACCACGCGACCGGCGATGGCGGCGCGGCATTCTGTCTCGTTCACGTCCATGGGTTCCCGCGCCAGGAGGTCTTCCACGGTAATTTCGCGCATCTCTCCCCGCTGGGCGCGCCCCTCCATGACCTCTGCCAGCCCCGGTACCAGGCGCACCGGGACCTTGTACGGCTCCACCAGGGCGAGAACTTCCTGGAGCCGCGGCGCCCGCTCCGGGGGCAGGGCGATGGCCACGACGTCGATGGCGTGCTTTCCGATCGCCTCGGGAATTTCGTAACGCCCGCCTACCACCGGCACGCCGTGGACGCGCTTTCCCTTCAGCCCCGGGTCGTCATCCACGAAGCAGACGGCCTGGTAGGGCTGGGCGCGGTTGTGCTGCAGCTCCCAGGCCAGCAGCTGCCCCGTATCGCCCGCGCCGACGATGAGGACGCGCTGGCGCGGCGTCTCCGGCGCGCTGGGAAAGCCTGCCGTCGACCAGAGCCGCGGCAGCATGCGCACCATGCCGTGGCCAAGGAGGATGAACGCCGCGCTGATCACGTTCACGGTCAAGGGGATCGGCCGCTTCGGCAGGAGAGCGTTCACCACGAGAATGCCTGCCGTGACGATCGCCACGGATACCGCCAGCAGCACGGCGTCCCGAAGGCTTCCGTACTGCCAGGCCGTGCGATACACGCCGAGAGCCTGATAGCAAAGGATGTATGCAAACCCGATGAGGGCGCCTGCCCAGGCTAGCGTGTGCCAGGACTCGCTCGGCACTTTGCCGTCGAACTTCAGCCAGAGGCCGAGGGCGTAGGCGCCGAAGACGATGCCGATGTCCAGGAGAAGCGACAAGCCGGCCCGCGCGGCGCTGGAGAAAAGGCTGCGGCGAGGATACGGATAAGGACCTCTCATCGGGCTCCTTCGCGGCGCGCCACCACGCCGAGCGTCTTAAGCATAATCCTCACGTCACGGGCAAAGGAGCGCTTGTCCACGTATTCCAGGTCAAAGGCCATGGTCTGGGCGTAGGTCAAGTCCGTGCGGCCGTTGATCTGAGCCAGGCCCGTGATCCCCGGCTTGACCGTGTGCCGCCGACGCCACTCCGGCCGGTACTGGGCCACCAGCTCCGGCTCGTCCGGCCGCGGGCCCACCAGGTGCATATCGCCGCGTAGCACGTTGAGGAGATTGGGCATCTCATCGAGGCTGCACGCCCTCAACGCCCTGCCGATGGCCGTTTTCCGGCCCCGGGGCCGGAACTGGAACGAATCGATGTCCTCGACGGCCGCCTCGACGCGCTGTTCTCCCTCTCGCGGAACGGTCATGGAGCGAAACTTGAAAACTTCAAAGAGCTTTTCGTCTTTGCCGACGCGCTTCTGCTTAAAGAACACTGGCCCGGGCGACTCGAGCTTGATCAGAAGCGCGATGAGGGCCAGCAGCGGGCTGAAGACGACGAGCGCCAAGGTCGCGACCATGACCTCGAAGATGCGCCGCTGCCGTTCCTCAGTCATCGCGCCCGGTCCGTCTCCTCCCGCACGCCCGCTGCCCCACGTTCGGCGCAGCCGGACCGTGTCATGGCCGCCGCTCCGCAATGATCTCCTCGACGGCTTCCACGACGCGGTCGACATCCTTGTCCGCCATTTTCGGGAACAACGGCAGCGAGACGATGCGCTCGAACGCTGCCTCGGCCACGGGGAAGTCGCCCTTCCGAAACCCGAAGCGCTCACGGTAGTAGGGGTGGAAGTGAATGGGGAGGTAGTGAACCGCCGTGCCGATCCCGCGGCGGCGCAGCTCCTGAACGAACTCGTCGCGGCGGATGTTCGCCTCGTCGCGGAGCCTGATGACGTAGAGATGCCAGTTCGTCTCCACCTCCGGCCGGACCTTTGGCGCCTCCACCTCCGGCACGCGGGCGAAGAGGCGCGTGTAGCGTTCGGCTAGCTCGCGGCGCCGGGCATTGAACTGCGGCAGGCGGCGCAACTGACCGAGGCCGATGCTGGCAAGCAGGTCGAACATGTAGTAGTTGAAGCCGGGCGCCGTCATCGTGTAGAAGGCCTTGTCCGCGTCCGCGCCGTACCGCCGCCAAGCGTCGGAGTCGAACCCATGGTTGCGCAGCGCGGCCACCTGGTCGGCCAGCGCCCCATCGTTGGTGGTGACGATACCGCCCTGGCCCGTGGTCATGTTCTTGACGGGATAAAAGCTGAACACAGCGGCATCGCCGATGGCGCCGATAGGCCTCCCTTTGTAGCCGGCGCCGGCGCAGTGCGCCGCGTCCTCGATGACCTTGAGGCCGCGCCGGCGGGCGATGTCCAGCACCTCGTCCATGCGACAGGCCTGGCCGCCGTAGTGTACCGGCAGGATCGCCCGCGTCCGCGGCGTGACCTTGCGCTCGACCTGTTCCGGATCGATGTTCAGGTCGTCGGCGGTGACGTCGGCAAGGACTGGCGTCGCCCCCACGTGGACGATGACGTTTGCCGTGGCGGCGAAGGTCATCGGCGTCGTGATCACCTCGTCCCCCGGCCCGACGCCTGCGGCGAGGAGCGCCAAATGGAGGCCGGCGGTGCAGGAGTTCACGGCGATAGCATGCTCCGCGCCGACCATGGCCTTGAACGCGTCCTCAAAGCGTTGCGTCTTGGGACCGTAGGTGAGCCAGCCGGAGCGCAGGGTGTCGACGACCTCGGCTATGTCGTCCTCGTCTAGGTCCGGCTGGGCAATAGGAAGGAATTCTTCAGGCAAGCCAACTCAAGGCGCCGGCGGCGAAGCCGGTGAATTACAGCGCTGCGTGGGGAATGGGTCAGTTGCGGGGCTGGGCATGCCCACCTTTCCGCGCGGCCGGAACCCGCGCTAGACCCGGATCCCCGCCAGGTAGTGGGTCTTGACGAAGGGTAGCACGTCCAGGCAGCTACAGGCGAGCCAGCCGCCGGGGGCCTTCACCAGTGCCCGCACCAGCGGCGGCGCCACCGTCGTAGCTGTGAAGTTGAGCTGCGCCCCGGCAAAGAGCCGCCGCAGTTCAGCCCGCCGCACGGGCCGTACGTCCCGGTTCAGCGGGTTGGTCCAGAAGTCGTACACGAGGATGAGCCCGTCCTTACGTACCACCCGCCGCATCTCGGTCGCCACCTGCTTCCGCGCTGCCGGCTCGACTACCGACGACAGAAGCGTGAAGGCCAAGACGAGATCGAAGCTGGCATCCTCGTAAGGCAAGAACCGGGCGTCGCCCGTCTCTATGCAAGCCCCGGGCGTGAGTTCGCGGGCGCGATCGACGCGGTCGGGCAGCAGGTCTATGCCGTAAAGGTCGTGGGGGCGGGCGCCGTAGCGGAGCAGATCGCGGAGCACTTCGCCGTCACCGCAGCCGACATCGAGCACCCGGCGTCCGGTAAGAGGGAGCATGTTCGCGGCGTGAAGCGCCCGCAAAAGGGCACGTTCCCGCGTCTGGTAGATGAACAAGTTCGCGGGCTCCCAGTAGGCGTAGCGGGCGTCCAGGCCCAGCCTGGCGCGGCGGGCGTAAGCAGTGCGTACCCGGTCTGCCTCATCCATGGCGCTTGCGCCGCTCGAAAATGTCTTTGACGAGTCCGAGGAGCATGCCGGCGCCGGCCGGAAGGTGGATGCAGGCGTAGGCGGCCGCGAGGCGCTTCGCCTCCCCGACGTTGCCCTTGGTCTCCTTGAGGGCTGCGGCGGCGTTCGCGGCCGCGTAAGCGCCAGCAGCCAGCGCCGCCAGCCAGCCAAAGCGCTTGTCCAGAAACGAGAGGAACGCACCCCCCACAACCGTGAGGAGCAAAGCCGAAGGGACGAGGTGGCGCGGCCGCAGACGCCCGGGATGGCGCTGCAGCACCCTGGCCTTCGCGAGGCCGTACCCCCAGTATTGCCGCGCAAGCGCCCCATAAGTGTTCCGGCAGTAGAACGTCGAGCGTACGGCGGGAGTCAGCAGGATGCGTCCGCCGCTCTGGCGAAGGCGGTAGTTGAATTCGTCGTCTTCGCCGCGGTCGATGTCTTCCGCAAAGCCGCCCAGGCGCTCGAAGACCTCCCGTCGATAGGCGCCGTAGGGGACGCTGTCCGTCCACTGCGCCGCGTCAGCGGGCAGGCGGAAGGCTGTGTCGCCGATGCCGAAGCGAGACGACATCGCCTTTGCAATTGCCCTCCCAACGGCGCCGTGGCCGCGCGTCTCGATCGGGCCGCCGACGGCGTCGGCTCCGCTCTCCTGGAGGGCCCTGACGTTCGCGGACAGGAAGTCCGAGGCTACGCGGGTGTGGCCGTCCACCCTCACGATGACGTCCCCGTGGGCCAAAGCCAGGCCCAGATTGAGGCCCGCGGCCGTGGTCCGTTTCGGGTTCGGAGCGAAGAAGACGGTCAGCCCCGTGGCTTCCGCCGTGCGCTGCGCCTCGTACTCGGTGGCGTCCGTCGAACCGCCGTCGACGACGATGACTTCGAAGCGCTCGCGCGGGTAATCCTGAACCGAAAGCGCCTGCAGGCAGCGGCCGATGTAGCCCTCTTCGTTGCGCACGGGGACGATGACGGACACGAACGGCAGGTTAGCCGTCTCCCAGGCAGCCGTGCGGTTCAGGGTCGCTTCCTCGCTCACCGCTATGAGGCCGCCGAGGCGCTTTCGGCCGGCAACAACGATGCGTAGATTGCGGCCATCTGGCGGGCGTTTTCCCGCCAATCATAGTGTCGGGCGACGTACTCCCGGCCCGCTTTGCCCAGCGAGCGTCGCAGCTCAGCGTCTTCGACCAGCCGGCCAACAGCGCGCGCAATCGCCCCCGCGTCCTTCGGAGCCACCAGCAGGCCGGTGAGTCCGTCCCGGACCACGTCCGGAATCCCGAAGACGTTGGAGGCCACGACGGGAAGCTCCACCGCCGAGGCTTCGGCGGCGGCCACGCCGAAGCCCTCCCACGTCGAGGGCAGCACGAATACGTCGAGGCCGGCCAAGAACTCCGGCAGCGCCTGGTGCTCTATCCAACCCCGCATCTCCACCCTTCCCTCCAACCCCAGACGCTGGATTTGGGCCTCCAATTTCGGCCGTTCTGGCCCGTCGCCGGCGATGCGCAACTCCACGCGGTCGCCGAAGCGCTGGCGCAGGATGGCGAATGCCTCGACGAGGTAACGAATTCCCTTTTCGGGCGACAGCCTGGAAGCTGTACCGATGATCACCCGCTCGCTAGCCGGTCGCCGCCGTGGCTTGAACTGCTGAAGATCGACGCCGTAAGGCACCACGGTCACGCTGCGGCCGGCGGGAGTGTAGCGCGTGGTCTCGGTGGCGAGGTGGAGACCCGTAGCGGTTATGCGGTCTGCGCGCGAGAGCGCATAGCGGGTCAGCCAGCGGTGAAAGGGCGTCAGGCGGGGAGCCTCGAGGATATCCGTTCCCCACACGGACAAGAGGAAGGGCCGGAAGGTGGAGAGCGCTCCCAGGAAGCCATAGCTGGTCAGGTGGAGAGCATGGAGGATGTCCGGCCGCAGGTCGTGGATGAGCTGCTTCACGCGCCGGGCGTGGATCAGATACCTCGCCTTCCCCAGCGGCTCCGCCCCGTCGACGTAATGCACCTTCACGCCTTCGATATCGAAAGGCCGGAAGGAGATAACCTCGCATTCAGCGCCGGCATTCCGGAAGTGCTCCACCCAGCGCCGCGTGTGCGGATACGGGGCATCCGCGAGGTAGACGACTCTCACGGCTCGATTCTAGCAGCCGCTCGCTGAGCATCCCCGCCTCGTCTCCTCGGCGCCGAAGCAAGCTGCCTTCAGGGGCGGCGCCATGCTCCCGGCGCTGGCCGGCCAGGCGAGCCCGGAGTCCAGGAGGTGAGGGCGCGAGCGGAGGCTACGTTACTGGACGGTGAAGGTTCCCGTCATCTGGGTTGGGTGAACGTCGCAGCGGAAGAAATAAGACCCGGGCGCCGGCGCCGTGAACGTCAGCTCGCGCGTCACGTTGGGGCCGGTAAACGTGGGCCCGACGCTTCCCTGGGCCACCGGCGTGATGTCCTGTTGGCTCACGTAGACGGCGATGTTGTGCAAAACCGCCTCACGGTTCTCGAAGGCGATCCTCACCTGGCTGCCTGCCTGGACGCGGATCTCGTTGCAGCTGAAGGCAGTGCCCTGGGCAGAGATCTGGACCACGCCCTCGGGCGTCGTCGTGCAAGGGCCCGCGACCGCGGTCGGCCGCGCGGTCTGGCCGCAAGAGGACTGGTTGATGCTGGGCTCGGGCGCCTCCGGGAAGTTGTAGATCACCGTATCTACGGGGTGCTCCAAGGGCACGGTCCCCAGGACGCCGCGCTGGACGGAAATGACGCCGCTCCGGTCCGCCGGCAGCTCGCCTCGCTCGTTGCGCTGGAGCTGCGGCACGCCCGTCACCCTCAGGCGCTCCTCGCCGAGGCGCAGCACCTGGTTGTTGTTGAAGACAGTGACGTCCGACACCGCCATCGAGAACGTCTCGGCAGAGAGCGGCCGAGTTAGCCGGGCGCTCAGGCGGTCGATGATGTCGTTCTCCTCCTCCACGAGGTCCCAGCGCCCGAACATGATCAGCACGGTCAGCTGTCGGATCTGCTCGTCGCTCAGAGGCCCGCCGTGTTCAGAGGACCAGGCGGGCATGAAGGTGCCCACGCGCCCGCAGGCGATGGTGTTCGTTATCAGGTTGATCGCCGAGTCCTTGCTGAGGCGATCGAAAGCCGTCTGGTCCAGCAGATAAATCGTGGAACCGGAGATATGCGAGCTCGGTTGGGCCCAGCCGCTGTTTTCGCGGGCCACGACTTTGTTGCCGCTGAGCACGAGTTCACGGTTCCGCTCCACGGAGACGTCGTTGCCGTTCACAGCCGTGACCGCCATCCGCTCGTCGCCGATTCGGATGATGTCGCCGCCCTGGAACTTGGAGCCGTCGCTCACGCGCAGCGTGGTGGCTGCCGCATTGACGTCGCTGGCAAGCGTCGCTTGCGAGTCCTTGAACCCCTGGAGGTCTTGCCGGTCGAGCGGCGGCGCCGCGGCGAGACGTCCTCCCTGGGACCCGCCTTCACCAACGTCGCCATGGCAGAGGCGGCAGTTCTGGGAAAACGTGATCGCTCCCCGGAAAGCCGTAGCCTCCTGGAAATTCGTCTCGGCGTCCTCGGCCCGGCTTGGATACCAAGCGCCGTATAGGGCGACGATGATCAACATCATCAGGAGAAGGACCGACATCACGAGAACTTGCTTGCGGGTGTTCATGCGACCGTCCTGGCTCCCGAGCCCCCTGCCTGCATTCTGCGCCTAGACCTTGACCGCGAACTGGGCATTGTCCGGCGTGCCCTTGGTGATTTTGCCGGTGTTCACGCTAATCTGGCCGTTCTCGATGGTCACCTCCATGTGGTCCATGGAGCGCGGCGCCGGCCCAAAGACGCGAACACCAGCGTCGTTGTACGTGGAACCGTGACACGGACACCGGAACCAGCCCTGCTTGGCTTCGCCTGTGCCCGGATCCGTGAACGTGAACGTCGGGCGCCACGGCACGGTGCAGCCCAGGTGGGGGCACTTCCACCAGAGGGCCAGAATGCCGGGCCCGCCCTGCTCAGCCGTGAGATGCACGAGCCAGAACCTTCCCGCCGGCACCTGGGTCTTTGTTCCCGGTGGGTAGCGGTCGACGCTGCCGGCGTTGATCACGCCGCCGAAACCAACGATCCCCCTCGGGTACATGAAGTCGATGATCGAGGCGACGGCTGCCAGGAGACCGGCCCCCAGGCCAACCCAGAACGTGGCGCGCAGAAGGTTCCGCCGCGAGATCGGCCTTGGGCCCACTCGCTCGAGCGCGATCGCGGCGCCACCGGCTGCCTGCGCGGCGAGGACGTTGGGGGCCACCGGCATCAGGACGCGGCCGCCGACCACGACCGGCGGCGCCACTGGCGGAGCTTCCTCCTGGCCTGGGGAGGGCGCAATCTCTCGTCGGACAACCTCGCCCCAGGCCGCCGCAGCTCCAACGGCCAGCGGCAGGGCGATGATCAGGGCTCCATACTCCCATTCATAGACGAGGCCACCGGCGATGCCTACGATCCCGGCCGCGACGATGAGCGGCCAGTAGCTCGGCCCCGGCGCGGGTTCCTCTTCCTCGTGCTCCGGCTCCACGGCCGGCGGCGGCCCTGCAACCTCGCGAGCCTCCATGACCCAGCCGATGAGCCCGATGACGACGAGGGCGACGCTCGCATAACCGAGCGAGTGCTCCACAGGCTTGACGAGCGCGACGACAATCATGGCGAGCGCAAGCCCGAGCACTACAGGCCACAAGCTCAAGCGCTGCATGGGCGTGCCCTCCTCTCGGACTCAGATTGCAGCTCTAGCGTCTATCAAGGAGACCTTACGGTCTAGTCGATTCGCGGCACGTCCCAGGGAGCGACCAGCTCCTGGCCCTGGCCCCGGAAGGCTGCCCCCACGATGGTCATGACCCAGTAGACGACTATGAAGCCGCTGAAAAGGCTCAGGAAGACATCCCTCCGCGTATTGATCCAGCCGATACGCCACAGGATGTAGATAAGGAGCGCCGGCAGGCCCAGCATGATTACGGTGGGAATGATGATCTCCACGAGCAGGGCGGGGAAGTTGATGTAGAGGTCGTACGGATAGAGGCCCGTCAGCCAGTCCGGCAGGTTCTGATACCACTGCGGCGGCGGCTCTCCGTGAGCGTTGCCCCACTTCGGCCACCAGGTGCCGTTGATGATCGGCAGCGGTATACGGGAGAAGTCGTCCGGCCAGTCCAGGCGGCCGTTCTTGCCATGAGGCCCGAATCCAGGGTCCAGGCCGAAGAGGTTGATGTTCCAGGTCCACTCCGTCTGAATAGCCCTGAAGTTGCGGCTGAAGATGAGGTCGTAAATTGCGATCAGGAAGCCCGGCGCCCAGTCCGGGGGCCCGCCGAACTTCTCGCCCGTCTGCGGGTTGACTACGGCTTTCGCTCCCAGCCACGTATCGCCGATCCAAGTCTTGCCCGTGATCTTCTCGTACCACTCCGCGTGCTTGCCGGAGTCCAGAAGGATGAGCAGCACGGTTCCGAAGAAGGCGAACAC
>DATMBD010000277.1:0-2294 GCA_035559355.1 Dehalococcoidia bacterium | reverse complement strand
CTCGAAGGTCCCCCCGGCGGCCTCAAGACGATGATCTGGGGTCCCGCCTACCTCATACCGAGAGAAGAAGGCCAGACCTACGTCGGCGCTACCGTCGAAGAGGCCGGGTTTCGCAATCACACCACCATGGGAGGGCTGCGCCGCCTGCGGTCGGCCGCGGAGGCGATGGTCCCGGCCCTGGGCACGGCGCCGCAGCGCCGGGCCTGGGCCGGCCTCCGGCCGGGCTCGCCGGACGATCTCCCGATCATGGGCCCGCTGCCGGGCTGGGAGAACGTGTGGGTCTCCACAGGCCACTTCCGCAACGGCATCCTGCTGGCGCCCGTCTCCGGCCTGCTCATCGCCGAGAGCGTCCTCGCGGGTCGCCCCGCCGACAGGCTGGCGCCGCTTTCCCCCGCCCGCTTCGCGGAGTAGGGTCCTTCAGCCGGTCCGCGCTGCCGCCATCGCCGCCAGGAGCTCGCGGGCGGCAACCTCCGGGTCGTCGGCAGAGCAGACCGCGCTGATGACGGCGACGCCTCTGGCGCCTGCCGCGATCACTTCGGCGACGTTTTCCTTGTTGATGCCGCCGATGCCGATCACGGGCAGGCTCACGGCGGCGACGATTTCGGACACCCGCGCCGGCGAAGCCGGCCGCGTCCCCGTCTTCGTCGAGGTGCCGAAGATGTCGCCCACGGCCACGTAGGAGGCGCCGCGACGCTCCGCTTCCACGGCTTCGTCCGGCATGTTCGTGGAGACGCCGACGACGAAATGCGAGGGCACGATCCGCCGCACCTCTACGACGGGAAGGTCCTTCTGGCCGACATGGACGCCGATCACTCCTTGGCGGGCCGATCCGCCGCCGGCCAGCACCAGCGCCAGGTCGGCGTGGTCATTGACGACGAAGACGGCGTCATGTTCGACGCAGGCCTGGTAGAGGGCTCGCGCATCGGCCAGCTGCTCGCCCTTGTCGCGGACCTTGTCGCGCCACTGCAGCATCGACGCGCCGCCGGCGAGCGCCGCCCGCCCCACTTCCACGGGATGGCGGCCGCGGCAGGCGGCCGGGTCGATGATCACGTACAGCCCGCCGATCTCCACCGGATGCCCCTAAGGCCCCCTTCTGCTAGGATCGCTCTCGAATTCAGAGGCCGAAGGCCGCGGAGTTGCCATGCCCCTACTCGATATCTTTGGCGTCAGCCTCGCCGACCTCGACAAGGTTCTCGAAGACCCCTCCTGGTTGATGTTCGGGCTCGCCGGCGCCGTGGGAGCGCTGGGCCTGGCGGCCTTGATCCTACTCTACCCCCTCAGCCGGGATTAGCCGCTCGCCTTTCGCCGACCGATCGCGCGGCTCTGCCGCTAAGCGCGGAGCCCTAACGCCTTCGCTGCCCCCGGAAATGCCGCCTTGCTGCCTCGGCGAGCTCGATCGGCCTCTAAGCCCGTCCAGGGACGAATAGAATGCGTGCCATCAAACAGGAGATGGAGTCGTGGCACTCAGAGGTTCCCTATCTCTAGGGGCATGCCCCTCAACTTCAGAACGAGGCCAGCCTCGTCACGCTCTCGAGATACGTCTGGATCGCTTCGGGTGCCCGGTTCAGCGAGCGCTGATGGCGCAGGCACCGGCGCATCTCCGCGCCCCGGCTCGCCGAGTCCTGATCGGGTAGAATACCCCTGATGGTAGAGCGCGCGGCGCTGCTCCAGCCGTTCTGCTGTCGCGTTCTTCACGACGAGCGCAGTTATCTGCTGTGAGAGCGCTGTGCGCATGCCGTCTTGCAGTTGTCCGCTGTCTCCAGATTTGAAAACGGGCGATTAGCTCAGCTGGTCAGAGCGTCTGTTTTACACACAGAAGGTCGCAGGTTCGAGCCCTGCATCGCCCACCAACGCTTCAGATTCAATCCCGCCCTCCTTCTGCTCTCGTCGCCTCCCCGGCGGGCGCCTTGTCCCTAAGTTGACCCCAGCCCGTAGCGGCTGACGTTGACGCGCTCGCCGCCAGCGCCTGAGAAGCACTAGCGGAGAGGATTCCGGCGAATTATGCTCCGCCAAAGCTACAGTCCGCGGGAGGCCGTGAGGCAGTCGCGCGGTCGCTCTCGCTCTTCACTCCTCAAAGCGGCGGGACAAAGGTCGTCTCCCCCACTGCCGGCTTCCATGCGAGTCATCGATGGTGCGGCAATGATCGCAGCGCCTCGTAGATGGGAATCTCGACGAGGCCTGCCTGCGAAAGAGGGCGGGGCTGGGGCTGCAACGAGCAGCGGCGTCTCTGTTAGGCTGAGACGTGTATGAGGAGGCGCGGGCGGCATGACTGACCTTGCTGCCTTGCTGCTTCC
>DATMBD010000276.1:0-5918 GCA_035559355.1 Dehalococcoidia bacterium | reverse complement strand
CGGCCAAGCGCGGCGACACTGCCATGCGGGCGATGGAGCCGCCGGCCGGGATGGCGCGCGGTTTGCCCAGGATGATGGCATTGGGGCTGAGCCCGCGAAGGTCCGACGCCGGCGCGATGATCCGGACCTCATGCCCGAGGCGGGTGAAGTGATCGGCCAGATGGTGGACGTGGGAGTTCACGCCGCCCGGCACGGCTAGGTCATAAGGGGAGACGAGCCCGATCTTCACGGAAGGTACCTGCTCACGAAGCTCCAGGCCGTGCGCCTCCAGCCGAGGCGCCGCGGAGTTGCGCCCAGGCCTGCCAGGGGAACGCGGAGCGCCCGCCGCCAGCCGACCCGCCGCAGCGCTGGAAACGCTGTCTGCGACCCGTGGACGTTGCCGCTGAGAAAGGCTTCGCGAAGATCGGAGGCTGAGCGCCCTTCGAACCGCGTGAACCCAGTCCCGATCGCCTCCAGGAAGTGGGCATCTGAAGCGCCCACCCAGGGCAAACGGAACCGCTCCTCGTTCAGCCGCCGCGCCTTGCTCAGGTAGAACGCAGTCGTGGGGCTGGCGCTTGCGAGCTCCATCCCGTGAAAGCGAAGCCCGCCGGCGAACACGCGCTCGATGGTGCGGCAGCCGATGCTGCGCGTGAGCCAGCTCATGGGATGGGGCACGAAGCAGACCCCTCCTTGCCGCGCCACGGCTTCGACCGTCTCCTCCACTCGCCGCAGGCTCGGGATCGGCTCCTCGACGAAGAGGGCGACGAGATGGCCTTCGAGCGTCGTCACCTCCACGCCGGGCACGAAGTCGAACCTGTAGCCCCGGCGGGCCCAGAGTTCGCGCGCCGCAAGCGCCACCTCCAGGCAATCGTGTTCCGTGATCGCGATCACATCCAGGTCGGTGTTGGCCTGGACGTGCTCGAGGATGGCGTCCACGCTGTCGAGGCCGTCGCCTTCGTTGGTGTGGATATGTAGGTCTGCCTTGCCCATCCGTTCTGGGGCCATTTTAGCCCGCGGCCCCTTCTGAAGGGCCGCCTTCGAGAGGGCGGACGACGGCGAGTGGGATGTGAGCCTTCTTCTCGATCGGTTTCCAGATGCGCTCCAGCGGCATCCATTGCCCAGGATCGCTCCGGATCCAGGCCTCGCCGCGGGCAAGGAGGGCTCGTGCGTTGACGCGGGCGTCGTCTTTTGGCCTCCCTGTGTTCACGAGCGGGAGAGGCTCCTCGAAGTAGATGTCGAACCCGCCGTCGGCGGCGCGCTTGCAGTAGCCGGGTATGAGCGCGGCGCCGGTGCGGGCGGCGATCTCCACGGCGCCGAGGGGCAGCCGGGCCTCCTGCCCGAAGAACGGCAGCGGCACGCCCGTACCCTGGATGTCCCGGTCGAACGTGATCGCCAGGAGGCCGCCGCTGCGGAGGTGATTCAGGGCTTCGGCCACACCGCCCAGGCTTACGTCCACGTAGCGCGGGCCGAAGGCGGAGCGCAAGCGGCGCATGATCCGGGCGAACGCCGGCGGTTGCAGCGGTTCCGCCAAGACCAGCACTTTCAGGTCCAGAATTGCGCCGACCTGGACAGCGATCTCCGGGTTTCCGAAGTGAGCGGTCGCGACCACGACTCCTTGGCCAGCGTCGAGTCGGGAAGTCACGCGCTCGAGCCCATGGAGGCGGACGCTGCGGCCGATGCAGCGCGCGAGGTCCATGCGCGGTACGCGGATTAGGTCGACATAATAGCGGGCGACATTGCGGAACGCCTCGCGCGCGGCGGCGTCCACGGCGGAGGCGGGGGCGTTTGCGCCCAGCACGTGACGCATGTTATCGCGAACGCCTTCGCGGGCTTTCCTGCGCGCAAGATAAGCGAAATCGCCGGCCAGGCGGCCCAGTCCGTAAGCCGCCCAGCGCGGCAGCACGCGGCCCAGCCAGAAACCGGCCTGCAAGGCCCAGAGGCGCCAGCGCTCGTCGCCGGCGCGGCCTCGGGCAGGCGCGCGCGCGGCCGCCCGCGATTCCAGCGGCCGGAAGGCGAACCATTGGTCCGGGAACCGGCGCACGAACGCCTCCAGGGAACGCGCGATCGCCTGCGTCAGCGCCAGCACGTCCGCTTCCTCGTGCCCGCTCCGTTCGTACTCCAGGTCGAAGTCGATGCAGGGCAGCAGCTTCAATGGGTCGCGCGGATCGCGCCCGACCACTCCCGGCATGACCCGGGCGCCGGTCTTGATCGCGATTCGGGCAGGGGCGCTGGAAAACTCGACGGGTGCACCGAAGAAATCGACCATGACGCCATCGCCTGGCTCCACGACGTCGATCATCATGCCCAGGACCTCGCCCCGGTTGAGGCAGCGGAGCACGCCCGGCTTTGCCCGGCGGGCTGCGATTATCTTCATGCCAAGCCTGCGTCGCAGGCCCTGAACGAAGGCGTTCATGGGCGGGTACGAGAGCGTGTCGGCGATAACCGAGATCGGATGTCCGTAGGCGGCGAGGGCGCCGGCGCCCAGCTCCGCCTGTCCTAGGTGGAGGGTCACGAAAAGGCCGCCGGCGCCTGGAGCCAGGGCTTCGTTGAGGCGGCGCCAGTCGTGGAACTCGATCCGGCGGCAGAGGGCATCCCTGCTCGCGTAGGGGAGCTGGTAGAAGTCGATGATGTAGCGGGCGAAGTTGCGAAACACCCGCTTCGCGGCCGCAGCCGCCTCCTCCTCGCCGACGACACGGCTCAAGTTCGCCTCGACGATGCGCCGTTGATCGGCGAGCAGCCAGTAGCAAGCGTCGGCTATCGGATTCGCGAGGGCATAGCAAAGGCGCGTCGGCAGGAAGCGACCGCAGGCGGCGCCGATCCTGGAAATCCAGTACGCAAGCAACCAGCGCAGGTTACGCCAGGCGGCGCTCATCGGAATCAGTATGCCGTGTCGATGGCTTACGCCGTAGGCGAGCCGGCTCAGACCGTGATCTCTTCGCCTCCGTCCACGCCTATGACGTTCCCTGTCATCCACTGCAGGCGTTCATCGGAGAGGACGGCGATCGCTTTGGCGACGTCCTCCGGCGTCGTGGCGCGGCCGCTGGGGTTGCTCTTCTGGACGCGCTCCAGAAGCGCCAAGCCTTCCGGTATACGCCGGAGGGCGGGCGTATCGGTCACGCCGGCGCGGATGGCGTTGGCGGTGATGCCCAGGGGCGCGAGCTCGAAGGCTAGCTGGCGGATGTGAGCTTCGAGGGCCGCTTTCGCTGCCGAAACGGCGCCGTAACTCCGGATCACTCGCGTCGACCCGGAGCTGGTCATGGCGAAGATGCGGCTGCCGCGGCGCAACAGGTTTCTGGCAACGAGGTCCTGCGCCCAGTAGATGAGGCTGTTGGCCATCACGTCCAGCGTCATCTCCAGTTGTCGCTGGTTCAGGGCCGCCTTTGCGTCCTCCGCGATCACGGGCTGCAGCGCCCCGAATGCCAGGGAGTGGAGGAACACGCGCACGAAGCTGCCGTCCTTCGCCGTCTCCTGCGAAATCGCTTCGATGGCTTCAGCACGCTTCGCAGCGTCGGCGGCGTTCATGTTGAAGAAGACCGCCCGTCTGCCTTGTGATTCGATGTCGCTAATCACAGCCTGCGCGTTTGGCAGCGTCGCTCGCAGGTCGAGGTGGACGCCAAAGATGTCGAAGCCGTTGCGGGCCAGCTCACGGGCGGTGGCGCCCCCGAAGCCACTGGAGGCGCCGAGAATCAGCGCCCAGCCCTTGCCGTTGGAGCTCATCGAGGCCTCCTAGTCCTTGATCGCTGACCTGGCCGTGCTGTCCAGGCGCTCTTCGTCCTGGGTGGCCTCCGGCGGCGAGAATAGGCCTTCCGTCGCCACGATCCGTTTGAGGAATGCCGCCGCGTCCCCTTTGCCTTCGAGCTTGTCTTTGACCGCCCGGAACAGGGTTGTGGCCTCCAGGAGACAGTAACGCATGCTCTCAGCCGCGATGCGCAGCGATTCCGTGAACTGCGTTTGGCGCGATGCCGGCGCCTGCTCGCGATAGCCGTTGACGATCACGAGTCCAAAGGGCCGCCGCTTGTCGTCGGCGATTTTCTGTTCCACGCGCTCGCGCAGGCGGTAGTGGGGGTCCATGCCCACGGCGCCCGTGCTCGACTCCGCCTCTACGAAGACCACCTCACCCGCCATGGAGAAGACGGCCGGTTCGTCCGGCGAGGCGTAGCTGGTGGCGCCGAGGAGCGTCAGGGCATCGCGGACCGGCAGCTCGAAGCCGTACTTGCCTTCCTGCCAGAGAATGCGTTGGTAGCGCTCAATGCCGCGGTATTCCGTGCGGGCCTCCTCCAGCTCGGCTTCCAGCTCGTCGAGCTTCGCCTCCGCTTCGGCGATACGGCGCTGCGCCTCCTGGAGGCCGGGCAGCGGGTAGTCCTCTGTCCACTCGGGCGGGCTGCCCTCGGCAGCCTGAAGGAGCGTGTTGCGAATGGCGGCGACCAGGTGCGAAGCGACCTCCGAGCGGGTGCTGCTGAGAAGATTCGGGGAGAGCGCCGGCAGAAAGACGACGCGGCCGCCTCCCACCGGCACCTCCGCGGCGATCACGGCACCGCCCGGGCTGCGGGCGATGACCCGCGTGCCGGGGAAGCCGGCCGCCCCTTCCGGCAGCGCCGCCCGGTAGAGAACGTCGTTGCGGTGGCTGTCGATGTACGCGGCGAAGGGATGCTCCCAGTCGGCGACCTTTGCCTGTCGGCCGCTGGCCGGTTTCAAGTACGCGGGCCCGTAATCGTAGCCCGTGGGGGCGGGCAGCCAGTAGTAGCGGTGGCAGCCGGTGAAGCCGCCAACCCGCGGATGGGGCACGTCCGGGTAGGCGAAGCAGACCACCAAGCCTCCCCGCGCCAGCAGGCGCTCCACCTCCTCGCGCCGCTCGCGCAGGAGGTCGACGAGGCCGAAAGTCTCGGACGTCGTCGGGCCCTCCGCTATCGGGATGTCATCGTAGGTGCGGTAATCGCCCTCGCCTCGCGTGACGCTCTCGACGAACTTCGACACGGCCTCCGCTGGGTCGACGATGATGGCGTCATAGTCGAAGAACGAGAGGGAGCTCGCCCAAGTGTAGTTGTCGATGTTGGGCTCGGGCAGACCCTGGCCGAGAGACAGGATTCGCACTACGTCTCCGCGTCCAAGTCCAGGTCGCGGAGGAACTCTCGCAGGCCCGGACCGATGTCAGGTCGCTGCAGGCCGACGCTGATCGCCGCGATCAGGGCCGTGAGCGGCCGGCCGGTATCGTGGCGCGTGCCCTGGAAGCGATAGGCGTAGAGGGCGTCCTCGCGGGCAACGGTCTGGAGCGCGTCCGTGATCTGGAGCTCGCCGCCGTAGCCGGGCTCGAGCCTGTCGATGGCGCTCCAAATCGCTGGCGTCAGGAGATAACGGCCGACGATTCCCAGACGGCTGGGCGCCTCGTCCACACGGGGCTTTTCGACCAGCCTTCGCAGCCGCGTGACGCGATCATCCACGCGCTCGCCATCGACAATGCCGTAGCTGGACACCTCCATCGCCGGCACTTCTTCGACGGCGACTACGCCGGCGCCAAAGGACTCGTAGCATTCGATCAGCTGACGCGTCGCCGGTGGGTCGCCGAGGATGACGTCGTCGGGCAGGAGGACGACGAAGGGCTCGTCCCTGACCAGGGGCCGCGCCGTGTTGACGGCGTCGGCGAGGCCGCGGGCGTCCGGCTGGCGGACATAGGCGAAGTCCGCCATCTTCGAGACGCTGCGCACCAGTTCCAGCTTTTCGAGGTCGCCTTTGCGGGCGAGGTAATCCTCGACGTCGCGGGAGCGGTCGAAGTAGTCCTCGATCGCGGTCTTGCCGGCGGAGGTGACGATGACGATTTCGCGGATGCCGGAGCGAACGACTTCGTCGGCGGCGTAGTGAATGACAGGCTTGTCGATGAGAGGCAGGATCTCCTTCGGCTGCGACTTCGTCGCCGGCAGGAGCCGGGTCCCGTAGCCGGCAGC
>DATMBD010000275.1:0-3240 GCA_035559355.1 Dehalococcoidia bacterium | reverse complement strand
CGTCGTGCACGACGCCTACACGGCGCGCCTGTGCCGCCGGCTCGGCGTCGGGCCAGAAAGAAACGGCTACGAGGAATGGCGGCGATGGCTTCGAGAACGCCTGCCCCGCGACCTCTCGTATCGCTGGCGGGCGCACGCGGCGATCGTCGTGCACTGCAAGGATAGGTGCCGGGCGAAGCCCCGCTGTCAGGGCTGCCCGGCGCTCGATCTCTGCGCCTACGCCGCGGCCATGTTTGGCCCGGACGGCCTCCCGTCTGCACAGCCGGCCGCCGGAGATGACGGGAGCGAGTAGACTTGACCCGAGCGCGCCCTGTGCCTCCAGCCTAGAAGGGCTTCGTCCAATGAGACCGATTCGGTTCGGCGTCACCCATAGTTCCGCCGCCTCTCCAGCGGACTGGAAGCAGCTCGCCCGTAAAGTCGAAGACCTCGGCTACGACGTGCTCTTGCTCGCCGATCACATGGGGCGGCAGTGGGCGCCGCTGCTCGCCGCCCTCGCCGCGGCGGAGGCCACTACCCGCCTGCGCGTCGGCACCCAGGTGATCGCCAACGACTTCCGTCACCCGGCAGTGCTTGCCAAAGAGGTCGCCACGCTGGACCTCCTGACGGGCGGCCGCTTCGAGTTCGGCATCGGCGTCGGTCATCCGCCCACGAGCCCGACGGGCCGCTCCGACTACGCCCAGCTCGGCATGGAGATGGACGAGCCCGGGGTGCGAGTATCGCGCCTCGAGGAGTCGGTGCAGATCATCAAGCGCTTCCTCACCTCGCCGGAGCCGTTCGATTTCGAAGGCCGGTTCTTCCGCCTCAAGGCCGTGGAACCGCAACCGCGTCCGGCGCAGCAGCCCAGGCCGCCGATCATGATCGCCGGCGCGGGCCCGCGCATGCTGCGGCTGATGGGCCGCGAGGCCGACATCGTCAACATCGCCCCGAGGCCGCCGACGAAGGGCACAACTTCGCGGGGCTCGACCGGCTTCGGCCTGACCATTAGCGACGAGCTCGCTCTGATCCGCGAAGGGGCGGGTGACCGCTACGAGGCCCTGGAGCTGTGCGTCTTCGCGGACCGCGCCTCGGTCACGGACGATCCAGCGCCCGTGGCCGAAGCTTTGGCAACCGAGTTCGGGATCAGCCTCGAGGCGCTGCACGAGATGCCGCACACGCTGATCGGCCCGCCCGGGCTGCTGGAAGAGCGCATCCTGGAGCACCGCGAGAAGTACGGAGTCTCGTACCGCATAATCCCAGGAGGGCTAATGGAAGCCTTCGCGCCGGTGGTCCGCCGCCTCGCCGGCAAATAGACGGCGAATTGGGGTGCCGCGCACTTCAGATTCCCCTGGCGGCTCTGCCCGCAGCCAGCTAACGTAACAGTGGGGAGCATCGACCCGAAGGCCCGAAGATGCGGCTGGGAGGCGGTGCGGCATGCTTGCGGGAGGCTTGCTGCGGACGAAGGCTGCGGCACGACCGCGCCTCGACCAGGCCCTACGGCTCCTCATTTGGCTTCTCGCCATCGCCTTCGCCATCCGGCTGCCTTTCTTCTTCATTCAGGGCTACTGGTATGACGTCCTTCTGTTTCGCCGCTGGGCAGCCGCCGCCTACGAACAAGGCCTGACGAGCATCCTTTCGGACCCCGAGATCGACTACATCGCTTACGCCTACGTCCTGTGGGTAATCGCGGCAGTCGTGGACCCCTTCGTCCACGGCCCGTTAGCGGAGAGCAAGGCGCTTCTCCAGGCCGTAAAGGTCCCGGGCCTTCTCGGCGACCTGGCCGTCACGGCGCTGCTGTTCTGGGGCGTGCGCCGCTGGCTCGGCCGTAACCCTGGCCTCCTGGGCGAAGACGCCCGATCGTTGCTCGCGCGCCTGCCCATCCCCGGCTTCGAAGGTCTCAGCGGCGCCGACCGCGCCGCGTTGGCGGTCGCAGCCCTCTACGCCTTCAACGTCGGCGTCCTCTACGATTCCGGCTACTGGGGACAGACCGACTCCCTGGTGACGTTTTTCATGGTCGCCGCCGTATTCGCCTTGCTGGAGCGGCGGCCGGTCGCGTCGTGTCTCCTCCTTGCCGCGGGACTGCTAATCAAGCCGCAGGCAGTCGTGGTGGCGCCGCTCCTCGGCCTCGCGGTTCTGCGCAACCACGGCTTCAAGGCCACGGCCCAAGGGGCGGCGGCAGCGGCCGCGATGTACATGGGCGCCATCCTGTACTTCATCATCAAGGCCGGCTGGGACCCCGTCCATCGTGTCTACAGCGCAATTCTGGACCCGGAGTCGCGGGTCAGCGTCAGCGCCTGGAACCTTTGGCAACCTCTCCAGTACTACGAGCACGCCCGCCCCTCCGATGTGCTCCTCCGCGCCGGAGGCGTCGCGGTCTCCTACGAGACGGTCTCGAACCTGCTCATCGGCCTTGCCGTGGCGCTCCTGGCGGCCTACGTACTCCGCAGCCGCGACGGCCATAAGCTCTTCATCGGTGCGTCGTTCCTGGTCTTTGCCTTCTTCATGCTCCCCATGAAGATGCACGAGCGCTACCTGTTCCCGGTGCTGGCCCTGCTGGCCCCTGCAGCAGTCCTGGAAAGGCCATGGCTGGCGTTGTACGGCGTCCTGACCGTGACTTTTACGCTCAACGTGAGCGCCATCTTTCCCATCAACAAGGAAGACCAGTATTTCATGCATCACGAGTTCTCCATGGCGGTGACGGCGATAAATCTGGCCTCGTTTCTTGCCATGGGCGCCTACCTGCTGAGGCAAGCTTTGCGCCGCGACCCGCCTTTACGCGCAGCGGAACCGCTGTCGCTTCCACTCCGGTCGTCGCCCGACACGTAACCGAAGGGCCAGCCACGCGCCGCTGCGAGGCCACTGCCTGGCCCCTGCGGGCGAGTGTGAAAAGCGTGAATTCAGCCCCGCTTTTCGTGCAGGAGAGGTAGTAACCGGTCCAGGATGCGGTGAGCTACGTCGTACTTGGACATGAGCGGGACATCCTCCCTGGCGCCTGCTCGATCGAGGATCGTCACGCGGTTGGTGTCGACGCCGAAGCCGGCATCCGTGGCCGAAACGTCGTTGGCGACGATGAGGTCGAGACGCTTTTCTGCGAGCTTCCTAGCGGCGTTCTCCAGGAGGTCTTCAGTCTCGGCGGCAAAGCCAACCTTGACCACGGAATCCGGAACTTCGAGCAGGAAGTCGTCGTTCTTTACGAGCGAGAGAAGCAGGCCACCCTCGCCCTTCTTGATCTTCTGGCCCGCCGTCTCCGCCGGCCGGAAATCT
>DATMBD010000274.1:0-13183 GCA_035559355.1 Dehalococcoidia bacterium | reverse complement strand
TGTTCATTGTCCGGCGCATGGTGATCCTGGCCTCCGAGGACGTGGGCCTGGCCGACCCGATGGCAATGGTGATAGCGACCGCTTGCCAGCAGGCCGTGCATTTCGTCGGCATGCCGGAGGGCTTCTACCCGATGGCGGAGTGCGCGCTCTACCTTGCGCTGGCGCCGAAGAGCAACAGCGTTGGCGCCTCCTACTCACGCGCTTTGGAGGACGTGGAACGCACCCGCAACGATCCCGTCCCTCTTCACCTGCGAAACGCCGTCACCGGGTTTATGCGCGGCATGGGCTACGGCGCCGGCTACAAGTACGCCCACGACTACGAGGGCGGCGTCGCGCCGGGCCAGACGTACCTGCCGGAGCGCCTCAAGGGCCGACGCTACTACATCCCGCGCAACCTCGGCCGCGAGCCGGAGCTGGCGAAGCGGCCGCGGCCCTCAAACAGTGAGGAGGCCGTGGAGGGCCAGCTACAGGAGTAGCTTCCAGAACTGGAGACGGCCCCAACGTTGGCCAAGCGCAAATCAGAATCGATAGCCTCGATCCTGCAACGACCTTGCGTGCATGGCTTCATCCCCAGCTGCAGTTTGCGCGGCGGCGTTTCGACCCGCGCTTCTTAGGGTTCCACGCGGGCGATTCCGGCCACTCTGTCGAAATCGCGGTCGTAGCTAACGATTTCGCTTATGCCGGCAGCCTCCATGTGGGCAACGCTAAGCGCATCCTCGAAGTCCAAGACAGGATACTGTGCGTAAATCGCCAGCGCCCGACGAACCACTCCTTTTGCCGGTAGACGCAGGCCCTTCGCGGCGAGGATCGGCCAGAAGCGATCGACGAGACTTGCGCGGTCGAGGGCATAGCCGTCGCCGCCGCGCGTGAGCACATAGAACACCTCGGCGACAACGGTCTCGGAGGTCATGGCTTCTTCTCCCGCGTCGACGCGTAGCAGAAGTTCGCGGCAGGCGACCGCCTTCTCGGGATCGTCCGCGGTCAGGAAGCGCAGGAAGACGTTGGTGTCGATGAATCTCATCCGGAATCCTCGCTGCCGGCTATCCTAGCGGCCCGCTCTGCCTTTGCCTCCCGGACACGCTCGTCCCAGTCCTCCGGGATTCGGAGCGGCCGCACCGACCCAAACGCGGTCTCGATCGTGTAGGGGGCCCTGCGCAGGGTGACGCAGCCGTCATCGATGACAAAGAGGACGCGGTCGCCTGCGCGTAGGCCCAACGCCTTACGGGCTCGCGCAGGGATTGTCACTTGTCCGCGCGAGGTTACAGTGGCCGCGATCTGTTGCATTGCATTGCCTCGATTGCTTGAACTTTTTCTTTGCATTGCTACTTTAGCACCGAGCCTTCGTCGCGGGCCTACGCCGGTGGCAGGCACAAGCGCCGCACAGAGCAACGCCATGCTGGCGGCTTTAGGGTGAGAAGGGAGCTGCCCTGCTCACGGCTCGATTGAGCGATGCCCAGGCGGCTACAATGCCGCCGTGGACAAGCCCTTCGCCGGCAAGCGGGCGCTGATAACGGGCGGCTCGCGCGGCATCGGCCGGGCCGTCGCCCTCAAGCTCGGCGCCCTCGGGGCAGAGGTGATCGTCAACTACGCCCGCCGCGACGCCGACGCCGAGCGCGTCGTCGCCGAGCTGGCCGAGCTCGGTGCCAGCGGCGTCGCCCTCAAGGCGAACGTCGGCGACCTCGACGAGCTGCACGCGATGTTCGAGCAGGTCCGCGCTCGTTGGGACGGCCTCGACTTCCTGGTCAATAGCGCCGCGCGCGGGCTGGAGCGGCCGCGGGCAGCCATCTCTCAGCTCCCGAACCACCTCCGCACGACGTTCGAGACCAACGTCCTGGGGCCGTGGTTCGCGGCCAAGGAGGCGGTGCCGCTGATGGAGGGACGCGGCGGCGCCATCGTCAACCTCACGAGCCTGGGCGCGCGCCGCTACACGCCCAACTACTCCGCCGTTGGGGTCACCAAAGGCGCGCTCGACTCGCTGACCATGTATTTGGCGGTCGAGCTGGCGCCGAAAGGCATCCGCGTCAACGGCGTCTGCCCCAGCTGGGTGGAGGAAACCACGGGCATCGGCGCCCTGCCGGATGAGTTCGGCGAGCAGCTGCGCAAGAACGTCCCCGCCGGCCGGCACGTCACGCCCGCGGATGTCGCCAACCTCGTAGCCTTTCTTTGCAGCCCGGAATCGGCCATGATCGTCGGCCAGACCATCGTCATCGACGGCGGCCTCAGCCTGATCGGCGTTCTCCAGGGCTAGGCCGAACCGTGCCCGCAGACGTACCCAGGCCGCGGCACCGCTGGGCCGCCGCTATCTACGCCCGCTTCCCCACGAAGACGCTCGATCCTCACCGGCGCTTCGCGGCGGGCGGCGCCCGCGGCCGCGTGATCGAACTGGGCGCCGGCACCGGCGACAACCTCGCCTTCTACGCCTGGGACCAGGTCGATTCGCTGGACCTGACGGAGCCGGACCCCTACATGCTCGCCTACGCTCGGCGCAAGTTGGCCAAGTTGCCGGCAGACGTCCAGGCCAAAGTCCGCGTGCACGAGGTCCCCGCCGAGCGATTGCCTTTCGATGACGCCAGCTTCGACACCGCGGTCGTCACCGTGGTTCTCTGCTCGGTTTCCGATATCGCGGCTTCCCTGGCGGAGCTCAGGCGAGTCCTCAAGCCAGGCGGCGAAGCCCGGCTCGTGGAGCACGTGAGGGGCAACGGTTTCTTGGGAAGGATGCAGGCCTTGCTCCAGCCCGTTTACGGCTGGTTCGCGGCTGGCTGCCACCTGACGCGGCGGACGGAAGCGGCCGTGCGTGCCGCCGGCTTCGACCTCGAAGTCAGCGAGCGCTTCTCGCTTGGCCTGCTCTGGCCGGCGTTCGCGGGCGTGGCCAGACGGCCGTTGAAGGACTGAAGGGAGGAAGAACATGAGCGCGCCACCCGAAATCGTCGCGTTTCACCTCGGCATCGTCGTACGCAGCATCGAGGCCGTAACCGACCGCTACGGCCGCATGTTCGGCATCGACCGCTGGCAAGAACGGCCGCCCATGGAGGGCGTGCAGGCCCGCGTCGTCTACGGCGGAAGGGAGGGACTCGGCATCGCCCTGGAACTGATAGAGCCGTATCCCGGTTCAGGGGGCCAGATGTCGGAGTTCCTGGGGTCGCGCGGTGAAGGCGTCCAACACATCGGCCTGTGGACGCCGGACTTGCGCGCCTCGCTGCAGGCCGCGGTCGACGAAGGCGGTCGCCTGGTAGCCGGCCCCTACGAAGTCCGCGGCGGCACCGTCGTCCAGGTTGAAGTGCCCCCGGGCGCGCCGCCGCCGCGGCAGCTGGCGTTCATCGACCCCGGCGCCGCCACGATGCGCTTCGAGCTCGTGGGCCCGCCGGCGGACGAAGGCTTGCGCGCCTGGCTGCGGGACTACGAAGTGATCATCAACAAGCCGCCGTGGCAGGCGCAGCGTTAATCGCCGTCCTCCGGCTCAGAAGGCGGCGGCGCTTGCGCAGGCGCAGTCAGGGCGGGGGCGGTGATCATGGGCCTGCGGCTGCGGCGCTCGAGCCGGAAGAGGAGCCAGACAAGCACCCAGGAGCACGCCACGGCGAGAACCAGCGATCGGTAGACCATGAACCCGCCTTGGGCGTCGAACAGGCGCGAAATAGGACCCAGGAGCGGGATCTCGCCCACCAGCTTGGCCTTCACCTGCGAGGCGGACACCGGCGCATCCGGTCGGGGGACGTTGTCGCCCTGGGTGATGAAGACGGGCTCGCCGCTCTGCGCGCCCAGCACCTCCACCACGCGGTGCATGATCGTGCCGTCCTCGCGCTCATAGGCGATGACGTCGCCGGCCCGGATCGAGGACACCTCCGCGGTGCGGAGGATGACGATATCGCCGGAGCGGTAATGGGGCTCCATGCTGACGCCGCGCGTCTGGGCGACGGTGAATCCAAAGGCGGGCGCGACTTCGAAGACGGCGCCCGTCAGAAACGCCGCCAGTACGAAAGCGCTCGTCAGGACGGCAGCCCATTTGATGAGGGCAAAAGGATGCATGCCCCGGAAAGTGAAAAGGGGAGTGCGGGGCCCGATGGACTCGCTCAAAGGCTTCCCTGCCTTCTAGGCCCGAGCTCGCGGCCGTGATCGACGGCTTCGATGACGCGGAATCGCTACTGAGAAAAACGCCGGAGCCGTTCGGACGTTGCAGCCCGTGATTGAAGCAGCATATCAGACGTCTTCGACGGCCCATCCCAGCAGTTTGGGCGAAACGGGCGGCGCCGCGCGTTCCGGCAAAGCCCGCGCATCGATCAAGGGATTTTAGCAAGAAAAACGTATTTTATCTTGCTTTTTGTTGACAAATACGCCTAGAGCGGCTATGGTGAGGGCAGTGGAAAGCACCCGCGAGCAGGTCCTGCGGTACGTGCGCGGTCATCGGGAAACGACGGTGGCGCGCTTGGCGGAGGCTCTTGGCCTGACCGTTCAGGCAGTGCGGCGTCATCTCGACAGTCTGCGCGCGGACGGTCTCGTGACCGTGCGTCAGGAGCGCCATGGTATCGGCCGGCCGGCCCTCGTCTTTACGATCACCGAGAAGGGCGAGGAGATGGCAAGCCGGGGCTACGTGCAGCTCATGTCCCGGTTGGTGCGGCATCTAGAGAAGCTGGATGCCGTGCCCTCAGGCGAAGGCAGGATCCTGGAGCAGGTATTCGCCGGCATCGCCCAGGAGGTCGCGGCGGAGCACGAAGCCGAGGTCCGTTCGCCCAGGTTGGACGAACGCGTCGCAGAGGTGAGCCGCGCCCTCTCGGGAGAGGGGATCGTCGACGGCTGGCAGAAAATCGGTGAAGGCGTCTACCAGCTCATGAACGGCGAGTGTCCCTACCTGCGGGTGGCGGAAATGAGCAGCGCCGCCTGTCTATCCGACCGGCGCAGCATCGAGCTCCTGGTCGGCGCCCCCGTGGAGCAGACTAGCCGCATCGTCGACGGGGCGCTGCGCTGCGAATACCTCGTACGGGCGCAGCAGGTTACCCTGGACGCAGAGGCTCGCAAGGAGACGGAATGACGGATAACGGGGCGGTACTGAGGATCGAAGACCTGCACGTCGCGGTCGATGGCAAGCAGATCGTGAACGGGCTTTCGCTGGCCGTGCCGGCCGGCGAAGTGCACGCCATCATGGGGCCGAACGGATCGGGCAAGAGCACGCTCGCCAACGCCCTCATGGGCCACCCGCGCTATCAGATCAGCGCCGGGCATATCTACCTCAAGGGCGAAGAGATCTCGGGCCTGAGTCCGGACGAGCGCGCCCGCAAGGGCCTCTTCCTGGCCATGCAGTATCCGACGGCAATCCCAGGCGTGACCATGGTCAACTTCCTTCGGGCCGCCCTCAAAGCCGTGCGTGGCCAGGACGTCCCCGTTCGCGAGTTCCGGCAGCGTCTCCAGGAAGCCCTGGCGCTGCTGAAGATGGACGAGTCCTTCGCGCGCCGCTACGTCAACGAAGGCTTCTCCGGCGGCGAGAAGAAGCGCGCCGAAGTCCTGCAAATGACCCTCCTGCGACCGGCGATGGCCGTGATGGACGAGACCGACTCCGGCCTCGACATCGACGCCCTGCGTACGGTGGCGGAAGGGATCAACGCGCTGCGAGGGCCGGAGATGGGCATCCTGCTCATCACCCACTATCAGCGCATTCTCAACTACGTGACGCCGGACCGCGTGCACGTCCTTTACAGGGGCAGGATCGTGCGCTCCGGCGGCAAAGACCTGGCGTCCGAGCTGGAAGCAAAGGGTTACGACTGGATCACGAGCTCTCTGGACTCGGAGGAAAGTGAGGACGCATGACCACGACGAGAAACGCCCGCGACATCGTCACCGGCTACAAGTACGGCTGGCACGACCCCGAGTTCAAGCCCATCAACCAAATCCGCAAGGGGCTGGATCGCGACATCGTCGCGCAAATTTCGGCCCTGAAGAACGAGCCGCAGTGGATGCGGGACTTCCGCCTGCGCGCTCTCGAGATTTTCGAGTCCAAGCCCATGCCGACGGGCTTCTGGGGCGGGAACATCGTCAACTACCCGCTGGACTTCCAGGACATCTACTACTACGTCAAGCCGGTCGAGAGGCAGGGGCGCACCTGGGACGACGTCCCGCAGGAGATCAAGCGCACCTTTGACCGTCTGGGCATCCCGGAGGCCGAGCGCAAGTTCCTGGCTGGAGTCGGCGCGCAGTACGACTCGGAGGTCGTCTACCACAAGATCCGCGAAGACCTGGACAAGCTGGGCGTCGTGTTCGTGGACATGGACACGGGCCTGCGCGAGCACGAGGACATCGTCAAGCAGTACTTCGGGACAATCGTCCCGCCCGCAGACAACAAGTTCGCGGCCTTGAACTCCGCGGTTTGGTCCGGCGGCAGCTTCGTGTACGTGCCGGAGGGCGTCCACGTTGAGATCCCCCTCCAGGCGTACTTCCGCATCAACACGGAGAACATGGGCCAGTTCGAACGGACGCTGATCATCGCCGAGCCCGGCTCTTACGTGCACTACGTCGAAGGCTGTACGGCGCCGACCTACAGCAGCGACTCCCTGCACAGCGCCGTCGTCGAAATCATCGTCAAGAAAGGCGCCCGCGTCCGCTACACGACGATTCAAAACTGGTCCACCAACGTCTACAACCTGGTGACGAAGCGGGCGGCCGCCTATCAGGACGCGGTCATGGAGTGGGTGGACGGCAACCTGGGGTCCAAGATCACCATGAAATACCCCAGCGTCTACCTCATGGAACCGGGCGCCCACGGCGAGATCCTCTCGCTGGCGTTCGCGGGTCCCGGCCAGCATCAAGACGCCGGCGGCAAGGTGGTACACGTCGCGCCGAACACGACTTCCACGATCATCTCGAAGTCGATCAGCAAGGGCGGCGGCCGCACCAGCTACCGCGGCCTCCTCAAAGTCTACGAAGGCGCCAAGAACGCCAAGTCCACCGTTCGCTGCGATGCCCTCCTGCTCGACCCCGACTCGCGTTCAGACACCTACCCGGTGATGGAGATCGACGAAGAGCAGGTGACCATCGGCCACGAGGCGACGGTCAGCAAAGTCGGCGAGGAGCAGCTCTTCTACTTGCAGAGCCGCGGCATCGACGAGACCGAGGCGACGAAGATGATCGTCAACGGCTTCGTGGAGCCGATCGTCAAAGAGCTGCCGATGGAGTACGCCATCGAGCTCAACCGCCTGATCGAGCTCCAGATGGAGGGCTCCGTCGGCTAGGGATGGGGGCGCTTCGCGGAGAAGCGCCGGGGTGAGGGCCCAAAGCCCCAAGCGCTCGAAGGCGGCCATGCCCGGGGTCCCGGACCTCAGACTCGGCATGACCGCGGAAGGGGACGGATGACGACACGCGCAAACGTGCAGGCGATAAGCGAGGAGACCGTACGGGCGCTGTCCCTACGCCTGAATGAGCCAGCATGGCTGCTGGAGCGGCGGCTCGCCGCCTGGCGCGCCTTCGAGGCGATGTCCATGCCGGACCCGCTGGCGGAGGAATGGCGCCGCACGGACATCAGCGGCCTTGACCTCGACTCCCTGCTCACCGAGCAGCCGCAGCCCGAGAGCGAGGCCGGCCTGCATGCCCCTGCGGCCGTGTCCGAAGCGCCGACGTTCGTCTACGGCGCCTTGAGCGAGCACGCCCGAACGAGGCCGGACCTCGTTCAGACCTACCTGCATTCGCTAGTCAAGCCGACCGACTGGAAGCTGCAGGCCCTGCAGGCGGCGCTGTTCGAGGGCGCGCTCATCTACGTACCCCGCGGCGTCGAGGTCGAAGCGCCCGTAGCTCACCTAACGCGGGCGGCTTCGGCGACGTACTTCCCGCACCTGCTCATCGTCGTAGAGGAGAACGCCAGCCTCACCGTCCTCCAGGAGACGGCGTCGCGCATCGAGGATCGGCAGACGCTGGTCAGCGCGGGCGTGGAGATCTTTTGCGGCCCGGACGCGCGCGTGCGCTTCGTGGAGACGCAGCGCTGGGGCGCCGAGGCCTTCGCGTTTTCGACCATCCGGGCGCGCCTCGAGCGCGGAGCGCAGCTGCAGGCGGGGCTCGTCGGCCTCGGCGGCCGGCTGGCGAAGACGAAGCTGGAGGTCACGCTGGCGGGCGAAGGCGCGAGCGCAGAGCTTCTCGGCCTCAGCTTCGGCGGCGGCAAGCAGCATTTCGATTACGTCACCCTCCAGGACCACCTCGCTCCCCGCACATCGAGCGACCTCCTTTTCAAGGCTGCGCTGGACGGCGAGTCCAGCCAGGTGTGGACGGGCACGGTCCGCATCCAGAAGGGCGCCAGCCAGAGCGACGCCAACCAGGCCAGCCGCAACCTCCTGCTCAGCGAGCACGCCAAAGCGGCGCCGATCCCGATCCTCGAGATCGAGGCTTACGACGTCCTGCGCTGCAGCCACGGCGCCACCGCCGGCCCTCTGGACGAAGACCAGCTCTTCTATCTGGAATCGAGAGGCATTCCGCCGGCGGAGTCCGAGAGGCTCCTCGTAGAGGCGTTCTTCCAGGAAGTCATCGACCGCTTGCCGGTCGACCGGGACCGCCTGCAGGAGATGCTGAGCAGCCGGATAGGAGCAGGGAGTTGACGATGGCGTTTCAGAGGGTCGCTTCCAGGTCGGAGGTGCCGGCGGGGTCCGTGCGCGTGTTCGAGGTCGGCGGGCGCAGCATCGCCTTGGCGAACGTCGGCGGCGACGGCATCTACGCCATCGACAACCTCTGCACGCACGACAACGGCCCCCTGGGCGAGGGCACGCTGGTGGGCGACCTCGTGGAATGCCCGCGCCACGGCGCCCGCTTCGACGTGAAGACGGGCGCGGTGCGGGCGTTGCCGGCGGTGCGCCCTGTGCGCACGTACCCCGTCCAGATAACCGGCGATGACGTGTTCGTGGATGTCGGGTAGAAGGTGGAGGAACGACTCATGTTCGACGTAGAAGCGGTCCGCAAGGACTTCCCCATCCTCAGCCGCCAGGTGCACGGCAAGCCGCTGGTTTACCTGGACAACGCCGCGACCACGCAGAAGCCGCGGGCCGTGATCGAGGCGCTGGTCGACTATTACGAGCGCTACAACGCCAACATCCACCGCAGCCTGCACACGCTCGCCTCCGAGGCCGAGGAGGCGTACGAAAAGGCGCGCGAGAAGGTCGCCGGGTTCATCAAGTCACCTTACGGCGCGCGGAGCATCGTCTTCGTCCGCAACACGACGGAAGGTATCAACCTCGTCGCCAGCGCCTGGGGCCACGCCTTCCTCGAGGCCGAAGACGAGATCGTGCTCACGATCGCCGAGCACCACAGCAACCTCGTGCCCTGGCAGCGCATCGCCCAGGAGAAGGGCGCGCGGCTGCGGTTCATCGACGTGGACGATGAAGGCCGCCTGCGCCTCGACCAGGCGAAGGAGCTCATCGGCCCGAGGACGAAGATGGTCGCCCTGGCCCACGCCTCCAACGTCCTCGGCATCCATCCCGTGCGGGAGGTCATCGCCCTCGCGCACGCGCAGGGGGCGCTGGTGCTCCTCGATGGCGCCCAGAGCGTCCCCCACATGCCCGTCGACGTACGCGAGCTGGACTGCGACTTCTTGGCCTTCTCGGGCCACAAGATGGTCGGGCCCACCGGCGTCGGCGTCCTGTACGGCCGGCCGGAATTGCTCGAGGCCATCGACCCCTTCCTGACCGGCGGCTCCATGATCTCGCGCGTGCGGCTGGAGGACACGACCTGGAACGAAGTGCCGTACAAGTTCGAGGCCGGCACCCCAAACGTCGCCGATGTCATCGGCCTCGGCGCCGCCGTCGACTATCTGGAGGCGCTGGGGATGGAAAACGTCCGCGCCCACGAGAAGCAACTCACAGCCTACGCCATGGAGCGGATCGGCTCCGTGCCCGGCGTGACGATTTACGGCCCGCGCGACCCGGAGCAGCGCATCGGCGTCGTCTCGTTCAACTACGGCGACGTGCACCCGCACGACCTCAGCCAGGTGCTGGACCAGTACGGCGTGGCTATCCGCGCAGGCCACCACTGCGCCCAGCCGCTGATGCGACGGCTCGACCTCGTAGCGACGGCGCGGGCCAGCTTCTACGTGTACAACACGCGGGCGGAAGTCGACGTGCTCGTGGACGCCCTGAAGGAGGCGGGGCGCTACTTCGCGGTGCCGGAACAGGCGCCAGTGGTGCGGTGAGATGAACTACCCCGAACCCGACCTCGACGAGCTGTACCGGGACCTGATCCTGGACCACTACCGCCACCCGCGGAACCGGGGCACGCTCCCGCGCCGCACGACCCACGTCGAAGGCTACAACCCCCTCTGCGGCGATGAGGTGGAGCTGGAATTGCTCCTCGGCGAAGACGGTATCGTCGAGGACATCGCCTTCAGGGGGCGCGGCTGCTCGATCAGCCAGGCTTCGAGCTCGATGATGACGGCGGCGGTAAAGGGCCACACGAAGGCGGAGGCGCTCCGCCTATCCGAGGCTTTCAAGCGCATGATGACCAACCCCGAGGAAGAGCCGGCAGTGGATCTGGGAGACCTGGAGGCGTTCGAAGGCGTGGCCAAGTTCCCCGTTCGCGTCAAGTGCGCGACGCTGGCCTGGCACGTGCTCGAGGAAGGCCTGGCGCAGGGCGCGGGCGAAGGCAGGGTTGAGGTAACCTAGTTAGTGGCCGGGGACTGGCTCTTGCCGGCCCGGGCGAAGATGGAGGCACCGATGGCTCAGAGCACGAGGATCACGCCCGAAGACGTCATGGAGCGGCTGAAGCCGATCCAGGACCCCGAGCTGCGCATGAGCATCGTCGACCTGGGCCTGATCTACGACATCCGCATCGATGAGAACAACATCGTCGACGTCATCTTCACGCTGACGACCCCCGCTTGCCCCCTGGGGCCGATGCTCATCGCCCAGATCCAGGACGCGGTCATGGACATGGAGGGCGTGCGCGACGTCAACGCTGAGATCACGTTCTCGCCGCCGTGGGATCCGCGGATCATGGCCAGCGACGAGATCAAGATGCAGCTCGGCATCTGGTAGACGCTTCGGCTCGCGGCTTCCCGGCGCCCAACCTGAGGCTACATGAAGGGCGGCCTCACGAGCCGCCCATTATTCTGGGAAGCCGCGCCGCTGTGAGACTTTCATCCGACCTGGACGAAAACGCGGGGCGTAGCGGCGAGCACGACGGGTCATGGGGGATGAATCCCGAAACCCAAAAACGAAGCTGCGGCTCTCGGGCCGCGGAGCTTTGCCCTCGTCAGGCCCGCGGCGCCCTGGTTATCTTCTCCAGCTGCCCGACATGATCATGGGTGTGGACGTGATGGGAATACACCGCCCACTGCAGCCAGTTGAACGGCCCGAACTGCGCGTGCTCCGCCGTGAGCTCCAGGCCGCGGCGCTCGTCCGCCCTCTCCAGCACGCCGATGATTCCCGCCATGCCCTCTCGATAAGCGCGCCGCAGGTCGTCGAACGACGCGTAATCCCGTCCGGCTGCCGAACCGGGCGCCACGGCCGGATTGACGAAGGGCTTGCCCGCCGAAAGCGCCTCGAGCCGCGCGCGGCTGCGGTCTAGGGTCGAGGCCAGGTGGTGCATGACTTGGGCGACGGACCATTCGTCCGCCGGCGTCGTTGCGTGCGCCTGTTCCTCGGACAGATCGTCAATGAGGCCGAGGACGCGCTCGTTGTCTGCCCGCACGAGCGAAAGGACGTGCCGCAGCCCCTTCGCGGCCTCGCCTTCGACGTAGGCGCGTACCGCCTCCCGGCCCGCATCCAGCCTCACGACCATCTCGGACGTTCCTCGTCTAGCTCTAAGCCATCGGCAGCGCTTCCGCGGCCGTCGTACCCTGCAGCGACCAGGCGCTGGCGCGCTCGATGAACACCTCTACGACATCGCCTATCTTCGCCTCGCCGGCGAAGTGGACGAGCTTGTTGCCGCGCGTGCGCCCGAACCAGCGCCCATCCCGTTTGCCTTCGACGAGCACTTCCTGGCGCGTGCCCTGGAGGCGAAGGTTCAGCTCCGTGGAGATTCGCTCCTCCAGCTCCTCGACGGCGTGCAGCCGCGCCTTTTTCACCTCCGGCGGCACGTCGTCCGCCATGCGGCGGGCGGCGATCGTCCCCGGCCGCGGCGAGTAGGCGGCGACGTGCACCTTGTCGAAGCGGACGTCCTCCAGCAGGCGCAGCGTCTCCTGGAATTCGGCCTCCGTCTCCCCGCAGAAGCCGACGATGACGTCGGTGGTGATCGCCGCGTCCGGCATGAGACTCCGGATGAGCTCCACCTTCTCGCGGTACTCGGCGATGGTGTAGCCTCGGCGCATGCGCTCCAGGACCGCGTCGGAGCCGTGCTGAACGGGGATGTTGAAGAACTCGCAGACCTTCGGCAGGTCGCGCACGGCCTCGACGATCTTCGGCGTCATGTCCTTCGGATAAGACGTCAGGAAGCGGATGCGCTCCAGGTTCGGCAGGTCGTGGATCGCCGCCATGAGGTCGCCCAGATCGGGACGCCCGTCGGGGAAGTCGAGGCCGTAGGCCTCCACCGTCTGGCCCAGGAGCGTTACTTCGCGCACGCCGTCGTGGACGAGGTGCGCCACCTCCTCCACCACCTCCGGCAGGGGGCGGCTGCGTTCGCGGCCGCGGCGGTAGGGGACGATGCAGTAGGTGCAGAACTTGTCGCAGCCGTGGATGACGGGCACGTAGGCGGTAGGGCCGGTGGGCTTGGGGAACGCGGCCGGCCAGAACTCGACGCCGGTGTCCTCAGCGAGGCCGAGCGCCTCGAAGATGCCCTCGAAGGCCTGGGGGCGGGCGAAGTGGTCGACGTAGGGGAAGCGGCGCCGCAGCTCGTCGTCCCTGGGGCCAACCATGCAGCCCATGACGACGATCTTCAGGTCCGGCCGGCGCTTGCGCTTCATGGCGGCGACCTCGCCCAGCCGGCTGACGGCGCGATGCTCGGCGCTCTCGCGCACGACGCAGGTGTTGAGGACGACGAGGTCGGCGGCTTCGGCGGCGTCCGTGGCCTGCCAGCCGAGGCGGTCGAGGCCGGCCGCCAGCTTCGCCGAGTCGGCGACGTTCATCTGGCAGCCTTCGGTCCAGATGTAGTAGCGCTGGGTCACGAAGTTCATGGTAGCAAGGAACGAACCTAGACGGGACACTCACGACAGGGCGAACGCAGGAGGGCAGTGGCTCAGCTGTCGAGAGAAGTCGAAGCTCGGAGACATCGGCATGCCAGCACGCCGCGGGAT
>DATMBD010000273.1:0-2353 GCA_035559355.1 Dehalococcoidia bacterium | reverse complement strand
CGTATCGGAGTTCGGCGTGGGCACGATCGCCGCCGGCGTCTCGAAAGGCCACGGCGATGTCGTCCTGATCAGCGGCGATAGCGGCGGCACCGGCGCCTCGCCGGAGTCGTCGATCAAGCACGCGGGCCTGCCGTGGGAGCTCGGCGTGGCGGAGACGCAGCAGGTCCTCGTCCTGAACGACCTCCGCGGCCGGATCGTGGTGCAGACGGACGGCCAGCTGAAGACCGGCCGCGACGTCGCCATCGCCTGCCTGCTCGGGGCGGAGGAGTTCGGCTTCGCGACGGCGCCGTTGGTGGTCATGGGCTGCATCATGCTGCGCAAGTGCCACCTCAACACCTGCTCCGTCGGCATTGCCACTCAGGACCCGGAGCTGCGCAAGCGCTTCGCCGGCCAGCCGGAGCACGTCATCAACTACTTCTTCTTCGTGGCCGAGGAGCTACGGGCGATCATGGCCCAGCTCGGCTTCCGGACGGTCAACGAGATGGTTGGCCGCGTCGACATGCTCGACGCGCGCAAGGCCATCGAGCACTGGAAGGCGCGCGGCCTGGACTTCAGCGCTCTCCTCCACAAGCCGAACGTGCCGCCGGGGATCGCGACCTATTGCTGCGAGCGCCAGGATCACGGCATCGAAAAGGCTCTGGACCACAAGCTCATCGAGCTGAGCAAGCCGGCCCTCGAGGAAAAGCGGCAGGTGCGCATCGAGCTGCCCATCCGGAACTCGAATCGGACCGTGGGGGCCATGCTGAGCAATCAGATCGCCAACCGTTACGGCGAGGAAGGCCTGCCGGAAGGAACCATCAGCGTGAAGTTCACGGGCTCCGCCGGTCAGAGCTTCGCCGCCTTCCTGGCCAAGGGCGTGACGATGACCGTGGAAGGCGATGCCAACGACTACTTCTGCAAGGGCCTTTCCGGGGGCACGGTGATCATCAAGCCGCCGGCGGAGAGCCGGTTCGTCCCGGAAGAGAACATCCTCGTCGGCAACGTGGTGCTGTACGGCGCCACGGACGGCAAGGCGTTCATCCGCGGCGTGGCGGGCGAGCGCTTCGCGGTGCGAAACAGCGGCGCGCAGGCGGTCGTGGAAGGCGTAGGCGACCATGGCTGCGAGTACATGACCGGCGGCCGCGTCGTCGTCCTTGGCCCAACGGGCCGCAACTTCGCGGCGGGCATGAGCGGCGGCGAGGCGTACGTCCTAGACGAGTCCGGCAACTTCCCCAGCCTCTGCAACCAGGAGATGGTGGACCTGGAGAAGGTGGAGACCGAAGCCGACCAGGTCATCCTGCGCCTGCTTCTGGAGGAGCACCGGCAGCTGACGGGAAGCACCAACGCTGCCCGCGTCCTGGAGAACTGGGAAGCGATGCTGCCGAAGTTCGTCAAGGTGATGCCGCGCGATTACAAGCGGGTGCTCGCGGAGAGGCGCGCCCGCGCCGAACGCGAAGCGCTCGAGACCACTGCCAACTAGAGGTATCTGATTGGGCGACCCTACGGGCTTCAAGGACATACCGCGCCAACCGCCTCCGCGGCGCGGCACGCAAGAACGCATCCGCGACTACAACGAGTTCGTCCTCCACTGGACGGAGGAGGAGGCGCGCGCCCAAGGGGCGCGTTGCATGGACTGCGGCATACCCTTCTGCCACAAGGGCTGTCCCCTGGGCAACCTGATCCCTGACTGGAACGAGCTCGTCTATAAGGGCCAGTGGCAGCGCGCCCTCAAGGCGCTTCACGCCACCAACAACTTCCCGGAGTTCACGGGCCGCATCTGCCCGGCGCCGTGCGAAGCATCTTGCACGCTCTCCATCAACCAGGAACCGGTGACGATCGAATACATCGAGAAGGCGATTGCCGATCGTGGCTGGGAGGAGGGCTGGATCAAGCCGCAGCCACCGGCGCAGCGTACCGGCAAGAAGGTGGCTGTCGTCGGCTCCGGGCCGTCGGGGCTGGCGGCCGCCCAACAGCTCAACCGTGCCGGGCATTCCGTGACCGTCTTCGAGCGCGAAAACTACATCGGCGGTCTCCTACGGCTCGGCATCCCCGATTTCAAGCTCGACAAGCACCTCGTCGAGCGGCGCGTGCAGCAGATGCGCGACGAGGGCGTGACCTTCAAGACCGGCGTGTACGTGGGCCGCAACTATCCGGTCGAAGACCTCCGTAGCGAGTTCGACGCCGTCTTGCTGTGCATTGGCTCTACGGTCCCGCGGGATCTGCCGGTGCCGGGGAGGGAGCTGCGGGGTATCCATTTCGCCATGGAGTACCTGACGCAGCAGAACAAGATCATCGCCGGCGAAGAATTCCCGGAGCATGAGCGAATCACCGCCGAAGGCAAGCGCGTGGTGATCCTGGGCGGGGGCGACACCGG
>DATMBD010000272.1:0-2535 GCA_035559355.1 Dehalococcoidia bacterium | reverse complement strand
CAAAGACGCGAACAGCTCCAGGACCTGTCTCGCGCGCATGCCCTCGTAGAGGCGCAGATCGCCTGGGAGATAACCCATGAGGCCTCTTGCCCGCCGGCCTTCGCGCTGGCAATCGAGTCCCATGACCCGGACGACGCCGCTCGTCGGCCGGATGAGGTCGAACAGGAGGCGGATGGCGGTCGTCTTGCCGGCGCCGTTCGGGCCCAGGAAGCCAAAGATCGCGCCTTCCGGCACGGAAAAGGTCACGTGGTCGAGGGCCAGGACGCGCCCGTAACGTTTCGAAACGTCCTCGAATTCGATCGCGGCGTCCACTCCTAGAGGATACCCTCCGCGAATGGCGGGACGGGTGACAAACGACCACCCAAACCGTCCCCGAACGCCACCAGCTTTCCTCAGCCCGCATGCTTACGCTGAAATCGCCGCGGTGGCGGCCGGCCGCAACGAAACGGAGGCCCGCGTGTCGGAACTCAAAGTCCTCGTGCCCCTGGATGGCTCTCGATTGGCAGAAAACTCCCTCGTCTATCTGGACGCGTTGCGGAGCCTGGGCGAGTCCAAGGTGCTCCTGGTCAGCGTGGTGGACGAGACCGAGGACTACCATTCGCTCACGCCCAGCCAGGCGCTGGAGCGCGAGACCAACCTGCTCGCCACGTACCTCCGGGAAGTCGAGTCCGACCTCGAGCGCTACCTGGGCATCGAAGTCGAGACGAAGGTCGTGATCGGCACGCCGGCCGAAGCCCTGCTGGCGGAGGCGCACGAAGCCCGTCCGGACCTGCTGGTCATCTCGACACACGGGCGCACCGGCATCACGCGCTGGCGCCTTGGCAGCGTCGCCGATAAGCTCGTGCGCGGCGCACCTTGCGACACGCTGGTCGTGGGCCCGAGAGCAGCCGAATGCACGACTTGGCTGGAGGCCCGCATCCTCGAGCCCTTCCGCTCCGTCCTCGTGCCGCTGGATGGCTCTACGCTCGCCGAACAAGCGCTGCCTGTAGCGAAGACATTCGCCGACAGCTTCGGCTCGACCCTGCACCTTGTCCGTGTCGTTGGCGTCCCGCCTGCAGGCGATGGTTTTGGCGGCGAGTACCCGTACGCGCCCCAGCTCATCGACAGCCTGGTGGAAGGCGCGAAGGCTTACCTTGCCGGAGTCGCCGCCGGCCTCGGCGATTATCAGGTGGAGACGGCGGCGCCGCTGGGCTACGCGGCCCTGCAGCTGGAGGAATACATCGATGCCAAAGGCATTGACCTCGTGATCATGACCAGCCACGGCCGCGGCGGCATTGCGCGCGCGGCGCTCGGCAGCGTCACGGATCGGCTGCTCGGCGGCAAAGCGCCAGTGCTCGTGGTGAGAGCACGCAAGTAGCGCCGGCGCTGTTGCCGCGCGGCGCGAAGAGAGGAGAATCCCATGAAAAGAGTCCTGGTCCCGCTGGACGGCACCCAGACGGCCGCGGCGGCAGTTCGCGTCTTGACCGACTTCTGCACGCCTGAGGACGAGATCGTTCTCCTGAAGGTTGAAAAGCCGGAGCCGACACGCGCGTCCGGATTCCGCCCCGGCAAAGTCGTCTCGGGGACTTCGGTGGGCGGTCCGGCAGGCGGCGGCGTTGCAGGCGTCGCGGGGCCGGACCTCCCCGTCTTCCGCGAAAGCCGCGACCAGACGCTGCAGCGGCAGGTGGACGAAGCGTTCGATAACCTCGAAACCCTGGCGAGCGGCCTCAGAGCGAGCGGCTTCAAGGTCAAGACCGAAGTCCTGGTCGATCCCGAGCCGGATACGGCGATTATCGATTACGCGCGGCGGATGCGCCCAACGTTCATCGCCATGCTGCGCCGAACACACCCGGGCGTCGCGGAGCGGATTTTCGGCAGCGTAGCGTCCAGCGTCGCGCGCGCGGATGTCGCGCCCGTGCTCCTGGTCCCGCCCCCGGCCGCGTAAGCGGAAGTGATAAAGGCCCCGCTCAACGCGGGCTTCTTTCCCCGCGGTTCGTCGTCGCGTCAGGCCGCCAGAGAGCTAACGCCTCCATGGCGACGATTCCGGACACGAAGAGGAACGCGCCCAAAAGAAGAACCTCCGGGGCGAGGTTAGCCAGCAGGAGAAGCGTGAGGAGCAGGGCCGCGACCGGGATCACAGGCACTCCCAGTAGCTGGAACGGGGCCCGGAACGGACGCCGCTCGTCCGGCATCGACCGCCGCAGCAGCAGAACCGAGACCGCGATCGCCCCGAATCCGACGAACACGGCGAAGTTCGTGGCCCCGGCAACGAAGCTCAAGTCGCCGCTGAGGGTGAAGGCCGCTGCAAGGAAGAGCGAGAGCACTATCGCCCGGGCCGGCGTGCGGACGCCGGGATGAATCCAGGCCAGCAGCCGGGGCAGCGCATCTGTGGAAGCCATGCCGTAAATCAGGCGTGATGAGGTGACCAGGAGCAGAAGCATCGTATTGCCGGTCGAGAACAAGGCGACCACGGCAACGGCGTCGGCTGCCCTCGCGCCGAGCGCGCGAGCGGTCACGTCCGCAAGGGGCGCGTCCGAGGCCGCCAATGCCTCCCAC
>DATMBD010000271.1:0-2285 GCA_035559355.1 Dehalococcoidia bacterium | reverse complement strand
CTCTGGTCGAAGCACGCGCTCGACCGCGTCCGCTACGAGCGCCTGCTGCCGGAGGACCGCGCCTTTCAAGGCGAGACGCTGCCTATGACCCTGCGCCTGACCAACGACAAGATGCTGCCCGTGCCCTGGATCGAAATCAGGGACGCCGTCCCGGAGAACACCTTGCCCGGCGAGGAGCGCCTCAGCCCCACTGGCTACCCGGGATATGTCTACCTCTCCCGCTCGACGCATTTGCGCTGGTATGAGCGCGTCCGCTGGCCGCTGGAGCTGCGTATGCCTGCGCGCGGCTTCTACCGCCTGGGCCCGGTCCGCGTGTCCACCGGCGACCTCTTCGGCTTCTTCCCCGTCACGCGCGAGGAAGAGACTTCCGACTCCGTCATCGTCTATCCGCGCGTCTACTCGCTGCCGGAGCTTGGCCTGCCGGCGGAGCGTCCGTTCGGCGAGCTCAAAGGCCGCGAGCGCATCTTCGAGGACCCGGGACGCATCGCCGGCATCCGCGACTACCGCCCGGGCGATCCCATGCGCCGCATCGATTGGAAGGCGTCCGCCCGCCGCCAGCAGCTGCAATCGCGCGTGTACGAGCCCTCGGCTACCATGCACCTCCTCATCGCTCTCAACGTCCACACGCTTGGCCACTCCTGGGAGGGCTTCGTGCCGGAGACGCTGGAACGCCTCCTCTCGGCGGCAGGATCGGTGGCCCGCTATGCCTTCGATGCCGGCTACGCCATCGGCCTGGTCGCCAACGGTTCCTTCCCAGACTCGGACCGGCCGATGCGGGTGCCCGTGGGACGCCGGCCGGACCAGCTCATGCGGGTGCTGGAGGCGCTGGCGGTCATCCACCCGATGACGCTGGCGCCTTTGGAGGCCGTCATCGACGCCGAGGCTCAGCGCTTTCCCTTCGGCGCGACGCTGGTTTGCGTCACCAGCCGCATGGACGCGGCGCTTGCGGCCTCGCTCCAGCGCGTGGCCGGTGCCGGTCACACGGTGACGGTCCTTTCCCTCGCCGACCAGGATTTCGAGGAAGACCTGGGCCGAATCGCCGTCCACCGGCTGACCGAAGCCATGATTGCGTTGGAGTCTCGCGCTGCGGCCGGCGATGGAGTGCGAGCATGAGCCGCTACGACCGAACCCTCGTCTACGGCTCGCTGATCGTCATGGAAGCGATGTGGGCTTATGCCCTGGTGGCCTTCTTCGTCGCCCTCACGGTCGGAGGCGGCAAGCCTACGTACTTCGGCGTGCTCGCAGTCGTCGGCGCTTCCTTTGCCATCTCCAGGTTGCTGCAGGGATTCGAGTTCTCCCTGGGAGTCCTGCGCGCCTGGGGCGTGCTCCTTTCGGTACTGGTCTTCTATGCGGTGGTGCGGATTGACTTTTACGGCGACTGGCGGCTGTGGGACTTCACCTGGGCGGACGAGCTCTTCAACCACACGGAAGCGACTCTGCGGGACGACGCGACTGTGGTCATCGGCGCCCCGCTCTTGTTCGGCTTCTGGGTGCGTGGCGTCCTTCGCGGCCAGGAGTATCGCACGTTCGAGGATGTGGCCGGCAGCTTCGCGCTCGGGGTGGTCGTCGTGGGGTTGGTGGCGCTCTTCGGGACGTTCGTGGACGAGCTTCCGCGGGCGGTGGAGCTCATCAGCATCCCATACGTAGCCGTCGGCCTCGCGGCCATCGGCCTGGCGCACGCCTCGCGCGCCCGTGACGGCGGCCAACAGCCCTTCGTGCCGGTCTGGTTGGCTTCGGTCGGCGGCGCTATCGCCGGGCTGGCCATCGTCGCGCTGCTGTTCGCGCTCGTCGACTTCAGCACGGCGCAGGCGGGAATCGAAGCGGCGGCGCGGGGTGCCGGGTTCGTCCTCGCTGGGGTCGTCTACGTCATCGTTTGGCCGATGCTGAAGCTCGTGGAGCTGGGCTTCGAGGTCATGAAGTGGCTCATCGAGCTGTATGGCGGCCGCGACCCGAACCCCGACCAGGCGCCGCAGCAGCCCCTGGAGCCTCCACCTCGGCCCGAAGACGACGGCGGCGGCCTGCCAGGCTGGGTGGGAGTGGCCCTCCGCGCCGTGGTTGCGGGGGGCCTGACGGGGGCGGTTCTGCTGGCCGTTGCTGTCCTTTTCGCGCGCGTGCGCAGGACGCCGAGGCCAGGGGAAGTCAAGGAGTCCACCTATCAGGAGGGGCGCCTTGCCGCCGATCTCGGCAGCCTCGTGGGCGCCATGCTCGGGCGCCTTCGCCCCAGCTTCCGCATCGGCAGCGGTGATGCAGACCCCGCGCGCCGTCTCTACTTCGACATGCTGGCG
>DATMBD010000270.1:0-2800 GCA_035559355.1 Dehalococcoidia bacterium | reverse complement strand
CCTCGAGCGTCAGGGCAGCGGAGGACTGCCAGTGCCTGGTGATGGCGAAGTGGGACTTCAACGCGGAGCTCCTCGCCAACGGCCGCATCGCCCTCGCGATGCTTGCCGTGCTGGCCCGCCGCATCCGCCAACTGAACGAAGCTGTAACGCACTAGGGAGTCTGAAGCCCCCTCTGCGGCGTAAGAGGCCGCAGCCTTCGGCACTCCTGCCAGACGATCCCGTCGGGCCCCTGCTGAAGGGACGGCGGCTCCAGCTCCGCCGACCCGCCCCGGCTGAGCGCCAGCGTCTGCTGCAGGCCCAAGGCTGAGATCCCAGTGTCCCAGAGACCCTCGTACCAGTCCTGATTCAACGCCAGGTCCATTGCGACGCTCGCGACGCTGGGGGTTGCCAAGGGGCTGCGTCAGGCAGGAACGTTCATTCCCGTTTCGGCGTGTAGAAGTGGACCGCCTCGCCGCGAACGGCAAGAGCGGCCTCTTTCAGCGCCTCGGATAACGTCGGATGGGCGTGGACGGCGTAGCCAAGCTCGGCGGTCGTAGTCTCCAGGACGCTGCCGAGGCTCGCCTCTCCGAGCATTTCGGCCACGCCATGGCCGATGACGTGCCAGCCGAGCACGCCGTTGGTGGCCGCGTCGACGACGAGCTTGACGAAGCCTTCGGTCTCTCCCGCGACCATCGCCTTGCCGGAGGCTCGGAAGGGGAACCGCCCCGTGCGGACGTCGTGGCCTCGCTGGCGTGCCTGGGCTTC
Source organism: Dehalococcoidia bacterium (assembly GCA_035559355.1). Lineage (GTDB taxonomy): Bacteria > Chloroflexota > Dehalococcoidia > DSTF01 > WHTK01 > WHTK01. The sequence goes on along the minus strand of DATMBD010000270.1, from coordinate 2,056 downwards.
GCTCAGGCCCAGCGACGCCACCTGCGGCTGGCAAAAAACCGCCCGCGGCATGCGGTCGTATTCCAAAGGTGGCGGCTCACGGCCCGCCATCTTCTCCACGGCTACGACGCCTTGGTGGGAAGCGACGTGCGCGAGGGGCAGCTTGCCGGTCACGTCGCCGATCGCCCAGACGCCGGGCGCGGTCGTGCGGCAGAATTCGTCGACTTTGACCCAGCCTCGATCGATCTCGACGCCGGCCTCCTCCAGGCCGAGGCCGGCCGTGTTCGCTGCCATGCCAACGCCGAGCAGCAGGCGCTCCGCCCGCACCTCCTCCGGGCGCCCGTCCACGGTCAGCCGTACGGAGACGCCGTCCGTCCCCTTCGTCACGGCCTCGACCGCGGCGCCCGTCCGGACGCCGATGCCCTTTGCCGCGAACGATCGCGCCAGCTCTCGGCTGACGTCTTCGTCTTCGTTGGGCAACAAGCGCGGCAGAATCTCGATTACGGTCACCTCCGAGCCGTAGGCGCGAAAGAGGTAGGCGAATTCGCAGCCGACGGCGCCGCCGCCAACGATGACGACCGACGCCGGCGGCCGCCGCAGGAAAAGCGCCTCGCGGCTCGTGATCACGCGCTCGCCGTCCGGCTCCACACCGGGCAAGGAGCGCGCCACTCCGCCGGTGGCGATGATGACGTTCGCGGCCTCCAGCGTTTCGCCGCCGGGCTCGAGGCGAACGGCGCCCGCGCCGGCCAGGCGCGCCCTCCCGCGCAGAAGCGCGACGCCGTTCTGCTGCAGGAGCGTCTCCACTCCAGCGACGAACTTCGCCACGATCTCGCGGCTGCGGTCGACGGCCGCGCCGAGGTCCGCGGAGAGGCCAGTGAAGGAAATGCCGAAGCCAGCGCCGCGGCGAGCTGTCTCGAGGACTTCGGCGCAGTGCAGCAGCGCCTTGCTGGGGATGCAGCCCCAGTTCAGGCAAAGGCCGCCGACCGCTTCCTTTTCGACCACGGCGGCCCGCAGCCCGAGCTGCGCCGCTCGGATCGCGGCCGTATAGCCTCCGGGCCCGGCTCCGACGACGACCACGTCATAACGCTCCGCCATCAGGAGCTCACCTTGTACCCGAAGCCGCTTTCGCCTGCTCGCCGGCGTGGTAGGAGCTGCGCACGAAGGGGCCGGCCTCGACGTGGCGGAAGCCCATCGCCTCGCCGGCGCGCTTCAGCTCCGCGTACTCGTCCGGGTGCCAGTAGCGCGCAACCGGCAGGTGCTTGGCGTCGGGCTGGAGGTACTGGCCGACGGTCAGGAGGTCGCATCCCTGCTCTCGCAAGTCGGCCATCACCTGCAGCACCTCAGCAGCAGTCTCGCCGAGCCCGACCATGATCCCGGACTTGGTCGTCATCGCCGGGTCCATTTCCTTGACGCGGCGCAGGAGCTCAAGAGACCGCTCGTAGCGCGCCTTGGGGCGGACGCTGCGGTAGAGCCGGGGCACCGTTTCGACGTTGTGGTTGTAGACCGTTGGCCTCGCCTCCACGACGGTCCGGAGCGCGTCCCAGTTGCCTTCGAAGTCCGGCGTCAGCACTTCCACCCGACAGCCGGGCACGCGCCGCCGGATGGCGCGAATGCATGCGGCCCAAATCGACGCTCCGCCGTCGGGAAGATCGTCTCGATTGACGGAAGTTATCACCGCGTAGTCGAGCCCCAGGAGTTCGACGGCTCGCGCCAGGCGCAGCGGCTCCAGATAATCGACGCCGGCCGGGCGGCCGGAAGTCACGGAGCAGAACCCGCAGGAGCGTGTGCAGACGTCGCCCAAGATCATGAACGTCGCTTCGCCGGCGTTGAAGCATTCGCTGACGTTCGGACAATCGGCCTCCTCGCACACCGTATGCAGGCCGTGGCGGACGATGAGCTCCTTCATCGCGGCGTAGCGTCCGCCGCCGGCAAAGCGGACCTTGAGCCAACTCGGCTTCGGCAGAGGCGCCCTAGCCGCCAACCGCCGCCTCCGCGCCTTCCGGCCAAAGAGACAAGTCCGCAACTCGCATGTATCCGAAGACGCTTGCGAAGGCGCGCAGCACCGCGTCCTCCGCGG
>DATMBD010000269.1:0-11386 GCA_035559355.1 Dehalococcoidia bacterium | reverse complement strand
GGCGGCGCCCACTTCGTCGCGACGACGCCGCTGCTGGCGTCCTTTCTCGACAGGCCGTTCGAGCCCAGCCCCTACGTGCCGGTGAGCCGCCTCTTTTGGAATGAGATCTTTATGTCGATTCGTCCCCGTGTTACGGAGGCGAAAGCCAGCCTGAAACACGATGACGCGGTGCTGGCCGCAGCCGTCGAGGAGGCGCGCCGCCTGAACGCTCGAGCGACAGTGCCTTATCGAGAGGCAATGGCCCTCAAGCGTCGCGTCCTGGGGAAGTTTACCCGCCGCTTTTCGCTTCAGGACCCCGCCTATCAGGCCGGCGGTCACCCGGCGGCGCCGGCCAGCACCGCAGACTACGCCCGTTTCCGCGCTGCCGTCGAACGCCTCGGACCGTCCTGGCGAAATTGGCCCGAAGACCAGCGCGCAGGCCGGTTGACGCCCTCCGATTACGACCCGGAAACGGCAGCCTTCTATGCCCAGGCCCAGGAGAGCGTGCGAAGCCAGCTCCTCGCCCTCGCCCAGGACGCCCGCCGCTCCGGCATGCGTCTATACCTAGACCTGCCCGTCGGCGTCCACAACGACGGTTACGACGCCTGGCGCTTCCGCGGTCTCTTCGCCGAAGGCGTGAGCATGGGCGCTCCCCCGGACCCCTTCGCCAGGGAGGGCCAGATCTGGGGCTTTCAACCGCTGAAGCCCGAAGCGCTGCGCGCTTGCGGCTACGAGTACATGCGGGCGTGTCTTCGTCACCATCTGGAGGCGGCGCAGATGCTTCGCATCGATCACGCCATCGGCCTGCATCGCGTCTTCTGCATTCCCGCGGGCGGCAGCGGGCGCGACGGCGTCTTCGTCCGTCAGCCCTCGGAGGAGATCTACGCTATCCTCTCGCTGGAGTCGCATCGCCATCAGGCCGTTATCATCGGCGAGGATCTAGGACTGGTCCCGTCGCGACTGAGAAGGGACATGCGCGAGCACGGAATATCCGGCGCCTACGTGCAGATCTTCGGCCTGACCGGCGATGAGCAACGCCCGCTCCGCCCGCCCAGACGCCGAAGCGTGGCATCCTGGGGAACGCATGACCTGCCTCCCTTCGCTGCCTGGTGGACAGACGCCGATCTCGAAGGCCGGGTCGCAATGGGCCTCCTAGACGCCGATGGCGCGTCTGCCGAGGCCGACGCGCGTCGAGGGCTAAAAAGGGCGCTCGAGAACTACCTTCGTCGCCGAGGCCTCCTCGACAATGTCGAGGGAACGGCTGACGTCTTCAGGGGAAGTCTGCGCCTCCTCGCCGAGAGCAAGGCCGATTGGGTGCAGGTGAACCTCGAGGACACCTGGGGCGAGACCCGTTCCCAGAACGTGCCCGGGACCACGGACGCCCAGCACCCCAACTGGCGGCGCCGGGCAGCGTACGCGTTAGAGGAACTCGAGGCGCTGCCGGGACCAGCGAGCGCGTTCGTCATGCTCCGGGAGCTCCGCCCTTGACGCGCGGCACCATGGGCGCATGCTGGGCTGGAACAGGACGGACGCGGTGACAGCGCAGACGGAGCCTTTCTCCCTCCTCGACGACGACGACCTCTACCTCTTCAACGAGGGGAGCCATCTTCGCCTCTACGACAAGCTTGGCGCCCATCCGGTCCGGGCTGGCGAGCGCGAAGGCGTCTACTTCGCGGTGTGGGCGCCCGATGCAGCCGCAGTCTCCGTCATCGGCGACTTCAATGGCTGGAAGCCGGGCGTCCATCGGCTGCGGCCCCGGGCCAACAGCGGCGTTTGGGAAGGCTTCGTGGAGGGCATCCGCGAGGGCGCGGCCTACAAGTACCACGTGGAGTCGCGACACGGCGGCTACAGGGTAGACAAGGCTGACCCCTTCGCCTTCTTCGCGGAGACGCCGCCAAAGACGGCGTCACGCGTCTGGCGGTTGGACTACGAGTGGGGCGACGGCGCGTGGATGCGCGAACGGGCCGGCCGCCAGACGCTCGCGTCTCCCATATCGATCTACGAAGTCCACGTCGGCTCCTGGCGCCGCGTCGTCGAAGACGGCGGCAGGCCGTTGACCTACCGGGAGCTGGCCGCGCCCCTCGCCGAGTACGTGAAATGGCTCGGCTTCACGCACGTCGAATTCCTGCCCCTCATGGAGCACCCCTTCTACGGGTCGTGGGGCTACCAGACCACCGGCTACTTTGCGCCCACCAGCCGCTACGGCACGCCGCAGGACCTCATGTACCTCATCGACTACCTCCACGGCCAAGGGATCGGCGTCATCCTGGACTGGGTTCCGTCACACTTCCCGACCGACGAGCACGGCCTCGGCTTCTTCGACGGCAGCCACCTCTACGAGCACGCCTACCCCGAAAAGGGCTTTCATCCCGACTGGGGCAGCTTCATCTTCAACTACGGCCGCGACGAGGTCCGCAGCTTCCTTCTGAGCAGCGCCTGCTTCTGGCTCGACAAGTACCACGCCGACGGCCTGCGCGTGGACGCCGTCGCCTCCATGCTCTATCTGGACTACTCGCGCAAGGAAGGCGAGTGGATGCCGAACCGTTATGGAGGCCGCGAGAACCTGGAGGCCATCGACTTCCTGCGGCGCTTGAATATCGACCTCCACCGGGAGTTCGAGGGGGCCCTCGTCATCGCCGAAGAGTCGACGGCCTGGCCCATGGTCTCGAAGCCGACCTACGTAGGGGGGCTCGGCTTCAGCCTGAAGTGGGACATGGGCTGGATGCACGATACGCTGCAGTACTTCTCCCGCGATCCCATTCACCGGCGCTACCACCAAGGCGAGCTCACCTTCCGCATGCTCTACGCCTTCAACGAGAACTTCGTGCTGCCCCTCTCGCACGACGAGGTCGTCCATGGGAAGGGCTCGCTCATTGGCAAGATGCCCGGAGACGACTGGCAGAAGTTCGCGAATCTGCGTCTGCTCTACGGGTACATGTGGACGCAGCCGGGCAAGAAGCTGCTGTTCATGGGCGGGGAATTCGCCCAGTGGGAGGAATGGCGCCACGAGCAGAGCCTGCAGTGGCACCTCACCGCCTTCGACCGTCACGCCGGCATCCAGCGCCTGATCCGCGACCTCAACGCCCTCTACCAGCGGGAGCCGGCGCTGCATGAGGGCGACTGCGAGCCTTTCGGCTTTCAGTGGATCGATGCCAACGACGCCGAGCGCAGCGTGATCACTTTTCTGCGCCGCGGCCGCAACCCTGAAGAGGTGCTCCTGGTGGCGTGCAACTTCACGCCGGTGCCGTGGTCAAACTACCGCGTGGGAGTGCCGCTGCCGGGCCGCTGGCTGGAGGTGCTCAACACGGATGCCAGCGTCTACGGTGGCGCGAACATCGGCAACTTCGGGTCGGTGGAGGCTGCTCCCATCCAGTACCAGGGGCAGCGGTGGTCGGTGATGATGACCTTGCCGCCCCTGGCCGCCGTTGTCCTGAAACCGGAACGCGAGGATGCCGCGTCAGGAGAGGGCCAGCCGCGCGTCGCCTGACACGCCGGATTCAGGATCGAACTCAGCGGCGCGAGGCCCGGGGAGCCCACGGGGTGAATCCCTCGGCTGCCCCCAGCCGGGGCATGCGAGCCGAGGTGGAGACCCTCACCCCCGAACCCCTCCTCGAAATTCGGAGAGGGGACGCATTTGGGCGACCCCTTTCGGGATCGGACATGGACCAGGGTTGAGGCGATAAGGTCCGGTGTCGCCCCGCCGGAGGTGACCTCACCCCCTAACCTGTCCGAGATTCGGAGGGGGACGCATCGCGTCCCCGAGGACCCAGCTCAAGCCTAGCTGCGCCGCAGTCAAACAATGGCCTGCGCCGGTTCTCCACTCTTAAGCCTGGATACAGATAAGTTGAGTTAGCAAAAACACCTGTCATCCTGTAGCGAGGTATCTAGTCAAGCTACGAAAGGAAGACAGGTGCTCACAGATGCTATCACGGTAAGGTTGCGCCTTCCGGGCCTGGTGGTGCTCGACGGTCGAGAGCTGAGCGACCGCATTGAGGTGGCGGCGAGGTGTGAAGCAGAGGAGGCGGAGTGCCCGCGCTATCGACGCCCGACTTGGCAAGTGCACCAGTGGCTGCGTCAGCGCAAGCGAGACCTCGAGCTCTGGGGTAAGCAGGTCTGGCTTTATCTGTGGAAACGGCGTTTTCGCTGCCGCCGCTGCCGCCACGTGTTCACCGAGGACAACTGCTCCACGAGTGGCTGACCAAGGCTCACAGAAGCAGCCTCGCGCCTTACCAACGCATCGTCCGGTCGCTGGCAAAGCGGCGAAGGGAGGTGCTGAACTACTGGCGCCACCCTCTCACCAATGCCGTGGTGGAGGGCGGCATAACCGTGTGAAAGTGCTCAAGCGCAGGGCCTGCGGCTACCGGAACGACAGGATGTTTTCGCTAAGGGTCCTGAACTGTTTCCACACTTAAGAACGCAGAGCCGGCGCGCGTAGCAGGGGCGCTTATGCGATCCACTTCAGGTAGTAGTAAACGAACGGCGCCGCGAACAGGAGGCTGTCCAGGCGGTCGGCGATGCCGCCGTGGCCGGGCACGAGGCCGCTCGAGTCCTTGACGCCAACAGCGCGTTTCAGGGCCGATTCCGCCAGGTCCCCTGCCATGATTACGGGCGGGAGCAACAGGCCCAGCGCGAGCCGATGCTCCGTGCCCAGCCCCAACTCGAACGCCTCGTTGAGGGCGAAGACCGCAACGAGTCCCGCCACCCAACTGCCCAAGCTGCCTTCAACCGTCTTGCCGGGGCTCACGGCGGGCGCGAAATGGCGCCGCCCGAAGGGCCGGCCCACGAAGTAGGCTCCCGTGTCCGTAATCCAGACGGTGAGGACGGTGAAGAAGAGCAGGTCACGGCCGTTGCCGCCTTCGCGGAGGAGAACGAAATAGGCGGCCAGGCCCCCGAAGTAGATTGCTGTCGCCAAGCCCCAGGCCCAGTCCTGGACGTCCTGACGCGGGTCCTGAGTGAACGTGAACGCCGTCATCATCAGGACGACGACAGCGACGGCCGCGCCGAGCAGATACTCCTCGCCGGCGAGGGCGACGAGCGGCAGGGCGCCCGCGGTCACGGCGGCCAAGACGGAAAGAGGCGTCCGGCTCGCCCCCCTGGCAGCGGCGAATTCGACGACGGCGATCAGCGCCGCGAGTCCGGCGACGGCGGCCAAAAGGCCGTCCCCTACCCAGATCACGAGGACGATGAGCGGGATGCCGACGGCAGCCGAGATGAGGCGCTGGACCAGCAACGCCGCGCCCGCTACGCGCCGTGATGCCTGCCGTTGGCTCCGCGCGAGCCGTTCGAGTCGTCGGGGAGGCCGCCGAACCGCCTCACGCGCCGCGCGTAGGCCTCCAGAGCCCTGTCCACCTCGGCTTCGTCGAAGTCCGGCCAATAGACGGGCGTGGAGTAGAACTCTGCGTAAGCGGCCTGCCAGAGCAGGAAGTTCGAAAGCCTCATTTCGCCGGCGGTCCGGATCACCAGGTCTGGGTCAGGCAGCCCGGCGGTGCCCAGGTATTCGCCAAAGGTCGCTTCGTCCAGGCGGTCGCAGGCTACGCCTTCCCGGACGATGCGCCTCACCGCCTCCACGATCTCGGCCCTGGAGCCGTAGTTGAAGGCGACGCAGACGACTAGCCGCGTGTTGTCCTTCGTCAGCTCTATAGCCCTGACGATCCGCTGGCGAAGGTCTTCGGAAAGGGGATCCAGGCTGCCGATGTGGACGAGGCGAACGCCGTTTTCGTGCAGGGCGTTGAGCTCCCTATCGATGACGCGGCCGATGAGCCGGAGCAAGGGGTAGATCTCCCGTTTCGGGCGCTTCCAGTTCTCAGTCGAGAAGGCGAACAGGGTTATGTACTGGACGCCGCGCTCGGCGAAGGCCTGGAGCAGGCGCCTGATGTTCTCTGTGCCGGCGCGATAGCCCGCCTGCCGAGGAAGGTTGCGCTCCTTCGCCCAGCGGCCGTTGCCGTCCATGATGATCGCCACGTGGCGTGGGACGCGCGAATCGAGGAAGGGAGCGGCTGGAGGTTTGGTCTTGGCGGCGCGGGCGGGCATGGAGGGCGAGCGGCCTTAGACTTCCATCAGTTCGGCTTCTTTTTCGCGCCCGCGTTCGTCGATGGCCGCTATGTATTTGTCCGTGAGCTTCTGCAGCTGGTCTTGCGCCTTCCGCTGCTGGTCTTCCGAGACCTGCTTGTCGTGCACGAGGCGGCGGATGTGTTCCAGCGCGTCGCGGCGCACGTTGCGGATTGCTACGCGGCCGTCCTCCACGCGCGCGTGCACGACGCGAATAAGCTCCTTGCGGCGCTGCTCCGTGAGCGGCGGGATCGCCAGGCGGATCATCTGGCCGTCGTTGGAAGGCGTGAGGCCCAGATCGGACTTGAGAAGCGCCTTCTCGATGGCGGGCAGAGCGTTGCGGTCCCAGGGCTGGATCGTGAGGAGACGGGGCTCCGGCGCCGCCACCGTCGCCATCTGGTTCACCGGCAGGAGCGTGCCAAAGTAGTCGACTCGAACGTGATCGACGAGGCCGACGTGGGCGTGGCCGGTGCGTATGGCCGCGAGCTCACGCTGGACGGCCTCGACGCTTTTCTTCATGCGGTCTTCGCTGTCACGGAGGATATCCTCAATCATCGCGTTATCCTCTTGCGCAACAGTGGCGAGCGCTACTCGCCGAGCTCGAACCGGGTGAACCGTTTGATCCGGATGTTCTCGCCCGTCTTGCCGATCGTCTCGTTGACCAACTGCCGGACGTCTTTCGACTGGTCGCGAATGTAGGGCTGGCGCATGAGCACCAGTTGGTCGATAGGGCCTTCTGCCCCTTCGGGCAAGTCCTCTTCGTTGACCACCAGGGGGTTCATCGCCGCGACTTGCATGGCGATCTCTCGGGCGAGGGTTTGGAACTCGGGCGTGCGGGCGACGAAATCGGTCTCGCAGTTCACTTCTACGAGCACGCCGATCCGGCCGCCGGCGTGGATGTAAGCCTCCACCAAGCCTTGCGCAGTCTCGCGGTGGGCCTTTTTTTCGGCCATCGCCAAGCCCTGCTCGGCGAGGAAACGCTTCGCCCTCTCGATGTCGCCATCGGACGCCTCAAGCGCCCGCTTGCAGTCCATGACGCCGGCACCCGTGAGCTCGCGCAGTTCCTTGATCTGTTCAGCGGTCACTGCCACGCGCCGGCTACTCCTGCTGCGCCATCTCGGCTTCGTCTTCGGAGGCGATCGAGGGGGCCGGCTCGTCCGGCGACACGGAGTAGGTCGTCTGACCGGCGCTAAACTCGAACTCCTCGCCCTCGGCGCCGACCTCGCGGCGCTGCAGGCCTTCGAGCACGGCGTCAGCGATGCGAGCAGTGACGAGCCTTACGGCGCGGATGGCGTCGTCGTTGGAGGGGATGGGGAAATCGATGAGGTCCGGGTTGCAGTTCGTGTCGGTCATGGCGACGACCGGGATGCCGACCCGGTTCGCCTCGGCCACGGCGATGTACTCCATGCTCGGATCGACGACGTAGAGCGCCGCCGGCAGCCGCGTCATCTCTTTGATGCCGCCGAAGTGGCGGTTGAGGCGCTCGATTTCCTCTTCGATCTTGAGCACGTCCTTTTTGGACATGCGGCCGAACTCGCCGCGTTCGAGCGCGTCTTCCAGGCGCACCAGGTGGTCGATGCGGCCTTGGATGGTCTGGAAGTTCGTGAGGGTGCCGCCCAGCCACCGAGTGTTGACGTACGGCATGCCGCAGCGGGTCGCTTCCTGGTAGATCGTATCCTGGGCCTGCTTTTTCGTGCCGACAAAAAGAATCGTGCCGCCCTTGGCCACGGTGTCGGCCACCCATTCGCTGGCTTCCTCAAGCCTGCGCACCGTCTGCTGGAGGTCGATAATGTGAATGCCGTTGCGCTGGGTGAAGATAAAGGGCCGCATACGCGGGTCCCAGCGCCTGGTCTGGTGTCCGAAATGCGCGCCTGCTTCCAGCAGGGCCTTCATAGTTACAGCAGTAGCCACGCTCTAAGCGTCCTCCTTGGCCGACCGGTGCCGTCTCAGCTTCGTTTCGCGCGAGCTCGAAGGTCGTGCGGTAGTTCAGTATAACACGCGCAAGTTCGCCGGCCGGGCCTTGCAAAGCCGGCCCGGGCGGTCTAGTTTCCTAGCAGCGCCCATCCAGGAGGAAGGCATGAGCGGCAACGGAAGCGTGCGCGCGGAGAAGGATGTCGTCTTTGCAACGGCGGGCGGGATCGACCTCAAGCTGGACGTTTTCAGACCGCCGGCCGGCGTGGCGGAAAAGGGCGTGGCCATCATCGAGCTCTTCGGCGGCGGCTTCGTGCGGGGAAGCAAGGCCGGGCACTACGAGGGCGTTTTCCAGCGTTTCGCGGAGCGCGGCTACGTGGCAATCGCGGCCACCTACCGTTTGGCGGCAGAGGCGAAGTGGCCCGCCCAGGTGGAGGACGCGAAGGCTGCCGTGCGCTGGGTGCGGGAGAACGCCGGCCGGCTCGGCGCCGATCCGGAGAAGACCGTCCTCTCCGGCTATTCCGCCGGCGGCCAGCTTGCGATCGTCGCGGCGGGCACGGCGGCGCCGGAAGAGCGCGTTGCCGCCATCATCGCCTACTATCCCTCCCGCTTCGGACGGTCGGCCGACGGCAAAGACTTCCCCGTCATGCCGGAGGGCGCCAGCGACGCGGAGTACGAGGCCGCGGAGCCGCTAACGTACATGCGCCCGGGCTTCCCGCCAACGATTTTCTTCTGCGGCACTAACGACATCTTCGCCGAGCCTACCAAGCGGCTTTTCGAGGCCCTGCAGGAGGCGGGCGTTCCCGCGGAACTGCACCTGCTCGCCGGCCTGCCGCACATCTACGATCGCTTCCCGGAGTTCGCTGCGGTCTCTACGGAACTCTGCGACCTGTTCATCGACCGTTACGTGGTCAACCCGCGCGAATACCCTGCCTTCCGGCCGCCGCAGCCGGCCGCCGCCCCGTCTTGAAGCAGCAGGAAAGGAGACGATCATGACGACCAACGGTAGCAGCCCCATCAGCATCGACCGCGACGTGGTCTTTGGCCAGGGCGGAGGCCTTGATTTGAGGCTCGACGTCTACCGGCCGCCGGCAGGGGGCGAGAAGCGAACTGCCGTGATTCAGCTCCACGGCGGCGGGTTCCGGCGCGGCTCGAAGGACAGCCTGATCGCCAATTGCCGGCTGTTCGCGGAGCGCGGCTACGTGGCCTTGGCATCGCAGTACCGCCTCCTGGACCAGGGACGCTGGCCGGCCCAGATCGAAGACGTCAAGGCCGCTATCCGCTGGACGCGCACGAACGCCGCTTCGTTGAACGTGGACCCGGACAAGATCGCGGTTGCCGGGTACTCCGCGGGCGGTTTCCTGGCCCTGGCCGCCGCCGGAGCGCCGGATGACCCCGCGTTGGAGGGCAGCGGCGGCAACGCCGGCGTCAGCTCCGCGGTCTCGGCCTGCATCGCCTTTTATCCGGGCGGGGGCCGCAGCCTGCGCGAGGAAGGGGCATCCGAGACGGAAACCGACCTGATGCGCTTTGTCAAGGCCGGCTGCCCGCCGACCATTCTCCTGCACTCGACCGGCGACACGACCGTCCCCTTCGAGGCGAGCGTGGGCCTGTTCAACGCCTTGCGAGCGGCAGGCGTCGCCGTGGAACTGCACCTCTTCGACGGCCTTTCGCACGTCTTTGACCGGCATCCGGAGTTCGCGGCGCCGGCCGTGGAGGTCTGCGACCTCTTCTTGGACCGGCACGTGGTGAAGCCGCGCGTCTATCCCCCGTTCGTGGCCGGCGTTGCTCGCCCGGGATAGGCGCTACTTCTTCACCGACGCCTCCACGATGCGCTGACAGAGCGCATCGATCTCGGCGCTGTTCAGGGGCTCGTGCTCCTCGAAATAGGCCTCGAAGAAGTCGGCGAGGTCGGTCGCCTGCGACTCTTCCTGCCAGTTGCGAAGGGCGGCGATGATGAACGCCGCTTCCCGAGGGGAGAGATCGATTTGCATATCGTCCTGAAGCGTACAGAGTGCGGAAGGCAGAGTACAGTGACCCTGACCGCAAGCAGGGAGTGGAGCACGAAGGCTTTGGGACCGGGGCAGACTGGAGGACGGCATGGCCAAACGAAAGTTCAGGTTCGGGGTCAGCGGCCGCGGCGAGACTTTGCAGCAATGGCGCGATTTCGCCCGCAAGGCGGAAGACCTAGGCTACTCGTCGCTTGACCTCCCGGACCATTTCGGCCGCCAGTTCGCGCCCATGGTGGCCCTCGTCGCGGCCGCCCAAGTGACGACGCGTTTGCGCTTTGCGACGACCATGCTCTGCAACGACTTCCGCCACCCCGTCATGCTCGCCAAGGAGGCTGCCACCGTCGACGTCCTAACCGACGGCCGCTTCGAGCTCGGCCTCGGCACGGGCTCGCGGCCCCTGGACAACGCGGAGGCCGGCATGCCCTTGGACCCGCCGGGCGTCCGCGTGGAACGCCTGCGAGAGACGATTGCCATCCTGCGCCTTTGCTTCGGCCCGGACGAAAAGGTGAGCTTCGCGGGCGGGCACTACCGGATCGAAGGCCTGGAGGCGTACCCCAAGCCAGTGCAGCGGCCGCTGCCGCTGATGATCGGCGCCCGCGGCCCGCGGATGCTCCGCCTTGCGGCGCGAGAGGCGGACATCGTCGGCGTGCTCGAGGGCGGGGAAGGGCCGGGAAGCTCCCTGGGCGAGAAGATGGCGGTCATTCGCGAGGCCGCAGGCGAGCGTTACGACCAGATCGAATTCTCGCAATTGTTCTTCAACGTCCAGGTGGATGGCCAGCCGCCGTCCGTCGGCGTCCCGGCTCGTGGCACTGCCCTCGTTGGCAGCCGCGACCAGGTGGTCGATCAGCTTGAGCGTCTGCGCGAGGAGCACGACATCTCCTACATCATGGTCATCGGCCCGGTGATCGACGCCTTCGCGCCGGTCGTGGCCAGGCTCGCGGGTTCATAGGCCCGGGACGCGGTCCTGGCCCTTCCGGAGAAGGGCCAGGACCAAGGAGAGAGGGGAGCTTCTCGGCTTAGTCTTCGACTTTGAAGGCGCCGTTCATGGTGTCCGGGTGGACGTCACATCGGAAGAAGTACTCACCTGCTGCCGGCGTCGTGAACTGGTAGGTACGGCTATCGGCGCCCGCGAAGATTTCCCCGACGTAGATCGGGTCGCGGGCGTCCCGGCTGCGGTAGAAGGCGACGTTGTGGAGGACGCCTTCGTCCTCATTCCGGAACTCGATTGTGACCTCGACGTTCGGGGGCGCCTTCAGCTCATCCTTGTCGAATTCCAGGTTCTGAGCGGTTATCTGCAGCTGGGTTTCGCGGTCAGCCCCGCCTTCCACGGCAGCCCTCGGCGTCTCCACCGCGCGCTCAACCGTGCCCACGGCATCGGATGCTTCGTCCTCGTCGCCGCCGCAAGCGATCGCCATGACGGCCACGGCGCTGAAGAGGAC
>DATMBD010000268.1:0-2851 GCA_035559355.1 Dehalococcoidia bacterium | reverse complement strand
GTTCGGGCTGGCGCTGTCCTTTTGGCGGCGGGAGGAAGGCCTGGGCCTGGACACATGGCGAGAAAGCCCAGCCTTGCTGCCAGTTTCAGCGGTCGCGCTGGGTGCGCTTGGGTTCCTCAACGCCTGGGACCTGCCCACGTTCGGCTTCGTGCTCGCGTTGCTCGTCTTCGCCCGTAACGCGTTCGGCGCGGGGGAACTCCGCTTCGCCCTGAGGGACTCGCTAGGCTTTCTGCTGCCCCTGGGAGCGCTTGCCCTTCTGCTGTACGCGCCTTTCTATGCCGGCTTCTCGAGTCAGGCGAGCGGGCTGGAGCCCGTGACCGATGGGGCGACACGGCCCCTGCACAGCGCCCTATTCTGGGCGCCGCTCCTGCTCGTGGCGCTGCCCCTGCCCCTGGTGCTCCTGGGGCGGGCCCGTCCCCGCCTCGCGGCAGCCGAGCTCCAGCTTGCCGCGGCCGCGCCTGTCGCGATCGCCCTCCTCTGGGCCTTGCTCGTGGCCTTCGATGGCAACGGCGTCACGCTCGGCGATGCGATAAGCGCCCGCGGCTGGAACTGGACGACGACGGCGTTCTTCGGCGCCGCCCTGGCCATCTGCACCGCTGCCTTGCTGCATGCCATTCGGGCTGGGGACGACAACGAACGTCACCTTGTGCCGACCCTCGTCGCGATCGGCACTGGAGTGTTGCTCGTCTATGGCGCGGAGCTGTTCTTCGTCCAGGACCTCTTCCGGTCCCGGCTGAACAGCGTCTTCAAGCTTTACTACCAGGCGTGGCTGCTCTTGGGCGTCGCCGGGGCAATGGGCCTGTGGTGGGTGGCGGATGGGTGGCGGCCGCGGGCTGGGCTGGCGCAGCTGGCGAAGGGCGCCTGGGCGGGAGCCGCGGCGTTCGCGGTGGCCGCTGCGCTCCTTTATCCCCTGGGCGCGACGCTTTCGCGGACGGAGGGGTTGTCGCGGCCGGGCCGCACGCTGGACGGCATGGCGTTCGCGCGCAAGACGCTCACCGACGACTATCTGGCCGCAATGTGGCTGGCGGAGCGGGCGGGGCGCGGCGAGCGCATCGTCGAAGCCGTGGGCAACCCCTATTCGCCCGCCGGGCGCGTCTCCGCCTGGACCGGACTGCCCACCGTTCTCGGCTGGCCCGGCCACGAGCTGCAGTGGGGAAGGCCGCAGGCGGAGGTCGACCGGCGCAAGTTGGACGTGGATACCCTCTATTCGACGCCGTCGCTGTCGGCCGCCCTGGCGATCCTGCAACAATACGGCGTGACCTACGTGTTTGTAGGCAGCGTGGAACGAGACACCTACCCCGCCGAAGGCCTCCAGAAATTCGATTCGGCCCTGCCCGCGGTCTACCGGAACGGCAACGCCACCATCTACCGGGTGCAGCCAGCGGCTGAACCCGTGGGCGCTGCGCCGCGATGAGGCCTCGACGTGGCTGAAGCTTCCTGGACCCGCGGCTGGGCCCTGACCGGAGCCCGCGATTTGGTGGCCGGCTTGGCAGCGCGGAGGGAACTCGTCGCGGTCGGCGCGGTAATGCTCCTCGCCGGAGTGCTGCGGTTCTGGGACCTCGGCGACATGGCCCTCCACCACGACGAGAGCCTGCACGCCCGCTACACGTGGCTCCTTTACGACGGTCAGGGCTACCAGCACGACCCTCTCATGCACGGGCCGTTCCAGTTTCACGCCGGCGCCCTAATCTACTTCTTGTTCGGCGCCACCGACGCCACTTCTCGCTTCCTGCCCGCCATCTTCGGCACCATCCTCGTCGGCATGCCCTACCTCCTGCGCAAGCAGATCGGCATGCCGGCGGTGCTGATCGCGGTCGTGCTCCTTGCGTTCTCGCCGACTCTGCTTTACTTCAGCCGCTTCTTCCGCAACGAGGCGTACATGCTCGTCTGGACGCTGGGCATGGTCATCTGCGTCTGGCGCTACCTGGATGAGGGCAAGGAACGCTATTTGTATGGGCTCGCGGCGCTGCTGGCCCTCAGCTTCGCCACGAAAGAGGTCACGTTCATAACCGCCGCTCTCTTCCTTGTGTTCCTGGATCTGATGTTTGCCGTGGAGCTGGGGCGCCGCAGGGAAGGTGAGGAGGTCTCGGCGGCGTCCGTGCTGCTGCGGACGCTGGTCCTGGTTCCGGTGGCCTGGCTGATCGCGGCAGGCTGGCCGCTCATCGGCCGGACGCCCTTCGGCTTCGAGCGGCTGCCCCGTTCGGGCGAGGCCCTTCTGATCGTCGGTACGCTCGCCCTGCCGCAATACGCCGCCGGCATCCAGGTACTGCCGTTCGTCGGCGATAGGGGTTATCAGGTCGCGGCGGAGGACACGCTCAAGCAGGTGACGGTCGTAAGCCTCATGCTCCTGTCCCTGTACGCGGGCCTGCTCTGGAAGCCGCGCGTCTGGCTCATCGCTGCGGCGGCCTTCTACGTCCCTTACGTCCTCCTCTACACGACCTTCTTCACGAACCCGGACGGCTTCTTCTCCGGGACGTGGAACTCGCTCGATTACTGGCTTGAGCAGCACCACGTCCAGCGCGGCGACCAGCCGCCGTACTACTACGCCCTGCTCACTCCTCTGTACGAGTTCCTGCCCCTGCTCCTCGCCCTCGGCGGCGCGGCTTGGCTGGTCATGCGCGGCGATTCTCTGCGCAGGTGGCTTGTGTTCTGGATGCTCGGCATGTTCGTGGCGCTCACTATCGCCGGGGAGAAAATGCCCTGGCTGGAGGCGCACATCGCGCTGCCGCTCGTCCTCGGGGGCGCAGTCTCCCTCGCCGGGGTATACCGGGCGCTTGACTTCCAGGTACGACATTGGCCGCAACTGGTCTCGCTCGCGGCTGCGTCAGCGGCAGCAACGCTGCTGGTCGTC
>DATMBD010000267.1:0-3075 GCA_035559355.1 Dehalococcoidia bacterium | reverse complement strand
TTGCGAACTCAGCCTCGACGGCCTAGTGCAGCCCCTGATCGAGCCCGAGATCGTATTCCGGCTCCGGGCTTCGCCCCCGGCGACGAACGATCCCGTGGCGCTGCTCGACGCCGTCGAGTGGGTCGGCCACGGCTTCGAGATAGTCCAGTGCCACTTTCCGGACTGGAAGTTTCAGGCTCCGGACACCGTCGCCGATGGCGGCTTGCACGGCCGCTACGTAGTCGGTCCCGGATTGCCTGTACGCGGCGGTTGGAGGGAGCTGGCCGCCGCGCTCGCCAACTGCCGCGCCGTTCTGCTCAAGGACGGCACGCCCGTCGCCGAAGGGGGAGGGGAGCTCGTGCTCGGCAGTCCGGTCGCTGTGCTGGCCCACCTCGCCCGGGTCCTCGCCGGCCTGCCGGACCACCCGGCCCTCGAGGCCGGAGAGCTGGTGACGACGGGCACGCTGACGGCCGCCCTGCCCGTTGCGCCGGGAGAGACGTGGGAGACGCGGCTGGAGGGGCTCCCTTTCCAGGGCTTCAGCCTGCGCTTCGTTTGACTGCATCGGGGAGGCCCTCCCGTAGCCATCGCAGTTCCGAAGACGCGCGAAGGCATAATCTGGGTTGGTGACGCTCCCAGGCCAGCCCCGCTCGCCGCAGAGGCTTTCATCGCCGCCCGGGCTCTTGCAGGACAAGCGCTTCCTGCTCTATTGCTACGCGAAGTTCCTGCAACTGCTCGGCCAGAACGCCCTCATCTACGGCCTCTTCATAGCCGTGATCAGCGAGCAGGACTCCTCCCTGGCCACGAGCGCGTTCGTGCTCGCGTCCGTCGTCCCGTCCGTTTTCCTGAGCCTTCCGGGAGGCCTCGTCGCCGATGTCCTGCCAAGAAAGCCCGTGCTGATCGCGGCGCTGTTTCTGCGAGCGCTCATCGTCTACGCATTCCTGGGTCTCGCTCCAGGCGTGGAAGCCGTCATCGGCCTCACGCTTGTCCTGTGGACGGTCTACCAGTTCTACTCTCCCGCGGAGAACGCCGCGTTGCTCGCGGTCGTGCCGGCGAGCCGCTATGCCGCGGCGGCGTCTGTCCTGCAAGCGGTCTCCATCGCCGCCCAGCTGGGCGGCGCCGGCGCCCTGGCACCCTTGCTCCTCCGTCTCGTC
Source organism: Dehalococcoidia bacterium (assembly GCA_035559355.1). GTDB lineage: Bacteria > Chloroflexota > Dehalococcoidia > DSTF01 > WHTK01 > WHTK01. The sequence goes on along the minus strand of DATMBD010000267.1, from coordinate 1,945 downwards.
AGCGAAGACGGCCTCTACGCCGTTGTGCTGACGCTAACGGTTCTCTCGATGCTGCTGTTCGCCTCCGTGCCCGGCCTGACGCCCGCCGCACAAGCTGCGTCTTCGAGATCGCAAGGCTGGCTCGCGAGCCTGGCCACCGGCTACCGCGTAATCCTGCGCGACCACCGCCTCACGTCGATAACACTCCTCCGCGTCCTCCTGGACGTGGGCACGCTCATGGTCCTCGTTGCGGCGCCGGAGTTCGTCGAGGAGACGCTAGAAACGAGCGCGGAGCACGCGATCTACGTCGCTATCCCCGCCGCGGTGGGCCTGGGTTCGGGGCTGGTGCTGGCGCCTTGGGTCCTCAACCTGGTGAGCCCGCGCTCGCTCGTCATGGCCGGCTTCGCCCTATTCACGGCCACGATTCTGCTCCTCGCGTTCGTGGACGGGTTCGCGGCAGACGCGGCCCTGATCATCGGTCCCTTCCGCGACTTCAAGGAACTCCTTGGCCTTGGCGACGCGCTCGCCGCCACCGTCCTTTTCCTGCCCTTTGCCGGCCTTGGTTCGAGCTTCGCGCACGTGGCCGCCCGAACGGAAGTGTATCGACAAGCGCCGCCTGGGGTGGTGGCTCAGGTCTTCGCGACCCAGTCCGCTTTGGGCAGCGTCGCCGCCCTCGGGCCGACCCTCATTTCGGGCCTGCTCGTCGATCTCCTGCCCGTGCGGTTCGTCCTGGTGCTCATCGGAGGCAGTCTCACCGCCCTGGCCGCGGCGGCGTGGGCGGCGGGGCTCGGCCGGGCCTCACCACGCTCAGAAGCGTTCGGCCCTTCGACCTAACGCGCCCGCGCAAGCTCGGGGAAGTTCACCTCCAGCACCCGCTGCCAGGCGTCCTTCTCGTCCAGTGTCACCATCCGGCCCGTGGCCCGCTCGACGATGTCGAGGGCCCAGGAATCATGAGGACGTTCCTTGGACATGCGCCGAAAGCCGCCCACGACGAGGCCGGGATATTCTCGTTCGACCCGCTCCGAAAGGACGACCGCCGTTTCGAAGTCCATAACAACACCTCCTTTCGCGAGGTCTCTCCATCATGGCCGGAGGAGGGAGAATGGCGGTCCAGACGCTGCTGGCCTTCGCGTATCAGATAGCTAGCAGATAGCTGGCAGTGCATGATTGCGCCCGCTCGGCGCCGCGGCCTTAGACGCAGCGCCAAGCGCTAGGGACGGGCTTCCCCGGCTCTACGCAGCCGGCCTTCGCCCTTGGATGGCGCCTTCTCTCTGAAATGACGGGTTGGCCGCCGGCGAGGTAGAGTTCGCGGGGGGCTTTCACGGTAGGACGCGTGAGGCAGGCGCCGTTTCAACCGCCGCCGTCCAGCGCCCCCAGGAACGAGTCTGCCCAGTAGTGGACGTTGTGCGTCTTGACCGTCTCCCGCAGAGAGGCCATGCGCCGCCGCTGCTCCTCCGGAGGCATCTCGATAGCCTTGCGGACTGCTGCAGCCACGCCTTCGGTGTCGTACGGGTTGACGATCAGGGCTTCCGTGAGCTCCTCGGCGGCGCCGGCGAACTCGCTGAGGACCAGGACACCGTCGCCGTGGATCCTTGACGCCACGTACTCCTTCGCGACCAAGTTCATGCCGTCCCGCAGCGGCGTGACGAGCATGATTTCCGCAGCGCTGTAAAGAGCGGACACTTCGTCGGGGCCAAACGACCTCTGAACGAGGTGAATGGGCACGGACCGAGGGCTCCCGAAGGTGGAATTGATCCTGCCAGTGGACTCGTTGAGCTGGCGGCGCAGGCTTGCGTAGGACTCGACCCGTTCTCGGGACGGGAACGTGACCATGATGAAGCGCACCTTCTCCGCCAGGCCGGGATCGTCCTGCAGGAGGCGTTCGATGGCGGCGATTCGCCGCAGAAGTCCCTTCGTGTAGTCCAGCCTGTCGATGCCGAGCAGAATCTTGCGCCCGCCCGCGTCC
>DATMBD010000266.1:0-6336 GCA_035559355.1 Dehalococcoidia bacterium | reverse complement strand
GTGGATACTGCCGGCCCCGCGGCGGCCGGTCTCCTGCGCGGCGCCGGCGCAGAGGTGGTCGCCACAGCCGTGCTGCCGGACGATCGCGACCGCATCGCCGCCCAGCTGCGCCGCTGGGCGGACGAAGACGCGCTCGACCTTATCGTGACGACAGGAGGGACAGGCCTCTCGCCCCGAGACGTGACGCCGGAAGCGACGCTGGACGTCGCCGATCGCGAGGTGCCCGGCCTCGCGGAGCTGATGCGATCCGAGGGACGAAAGAGCACTCCGATGGCGGCGCTGTCGCGCGCCGTGGCCGCTTCGCGTGGGCGCACCCTAATCCTCAACCTTCCTGGGAGCGAGCGCGGCGCCCGCGAGAGCCTGGAGACGGTAATGGGCTTGGTTCCCCATGCCATCGAGCTGCTAAGGGGAGAGCCAGTCGAACGCCACCCCTCAGGCGACGACTGACAAGAGGGGCGAGCCGCAGCCGGTTCGCGGCAGGGATGAAGCGGACGTGCACCAGGCGAGGCCCGCGGTCGAGCTGAGGAAAGCGTCGCTGGAGGCGCCGGCCGGCCTCCTCGACCTCATTCGCGAGATCGGCGAAGGCGAGGGCGGCTTTCGCGGAGAACGCGAACTGCTGGGCGGCGAACTCACGCTCGAAGCCTTCCTAGGCCAGCTCATGGCGTGGTCTGCCGGCCGCGGCCTCCCGGAAGGCTGGGTGCCGTTCACGACGTTTTGGTTGCTGGACCGAAGGCAACAGGTGGTCGGCGTGAGCCGGCTGCGCCATAGCCTCAACGCAGCCCTCTTGGAGCACGGCGGCCACATCGGCTACTACGTCAAGGCATCGGCGCGCGGAAAGGGCTACGGCTGCGCCATCCTGGCCCTCACCCTCGAAGAGGCGCGGCGTCTCGGCCTCGATCGCGTCCTTCTCACGGTCGATTCCGGCAATCGCCCCTCGGTCCGGGTGATCGAAGCCAACGGCGGCGTCCTCGAAGATGAACGCATCGATCCTGAGAGCGGGAGGCCATTCCGCCGTTACTGGATCGAGCTCGGGCCGCGAGCAGATGGCGAATAGCCCTCTGCCCTCCGCACTCTCCACTGGTTCTGTACTCTGTAGGAAGCCATGCGCATCGACGTCCTGACCCTCTTCCCCGAGATCTTCGCCGCGCCGCTGCAGGCCAGCATCCTGGGCCGCGCGTTGCGCGAGGGAGTGGCCGAGGTCCACGTGCATGACATCCGGACATACGCGAAGGACAAGCACCAAGTCGTGGATGACTACGCCTACGGCGGCGGGCCGGGCATGGTCATGAAGCCCGAGCCGCTGGCGGCAGCCATCGAAGGCGTGCGCGCCATGGCTGGGCCTGGCCGCACGGTCCTCCTCACCCCGCAGGGACGCCTCCTCAACCAGTCCGTCGTGGACGAGCTCGCCCGCGAACCGCGCCTCATCCTCGTGTCCGGTCACTACGAAGGCGTCGACGAGCGCATCCGAGAGCATTTCGCAGACGATGAGATCAGCATCGGCGACTACGTCCTGTCCGGCGGCGAGTTCGCGGCGCTCGTGATCATCGACGCCGTCGTGCGGCGGCTGCCGGGCACGCTTGGTTCCGCCGAGTCGCTCCTGGAGGAGTCGCACTCGGACGGCCTCCTCGAGTATCCGCAGTACACGCGGCCGGCCGAGTTCCGCGGATGGCGGGTTCCCGATATACTGCTTTCCGGCAACCACGGCGAAATCGCGCGCTGGCGGCGCAGGCAGCGGATCCTCCGTACGGCGAAGCGCCGTCCCGATCTGATCGAGAAGGCAATAAAGGAGGGGTTGCTCTCCGAAGAAGAGCAGCGCCTGGCCGCTGAAGTCGTGGCCGGCGGAGGTGAGGTCACAGAATGACGAACGCAAACACGTTCTCGAACGCTGTTGAGAACCCCAACATCGCCGATTTCGGCCCTGGCGACCGCGTCCGCGTCAGCGCCAAAGTCGTCGAGGGAGACCGCGAGCGCATTCAGGTGTTCGAGGGCGACGTGATCCGGGTGCGAAACAGCGGCCCGGCCTCCACCTTCACCGTGCGCAAGATCGCAAGCGGCGTCGGCGTGGAGCGGACATTCCTGCGCCACTCGCCTCGCATCGAGAAGGTCGAAGTCGTACGGAAGGGAAAGGTCCGGCGGGCCAGGCTCTACTACCTGCGCGCCCTGCGCGGCCGTGCGGCCCGTATCAAAGAGAAGTCGCGCTCGCGCTAACGCCCTGGACCAAGTCGGGCCCGACGCAGGCAGTCATCGCAAGCCAGGTCTCCGACTCGGGCCTCGCGCGGGGTCGTTACGCCAGGACACGCAGCGCAGGCCCGCGGTCAGCCATCGCGGCCGGGGTTTACCAGGATGGACCGCCCAGAGCGGGACGGTCCTGCCACTTCAGGCGGGGCTTGGGGGCGTAAGCACCGCGCAGCACGTAGTCGGGAAACTCGCCGTTGGCCCGGCCCGTGACCGCGTAATCGTAGAGGGCGACCACGAAAATCGTCTCGCAGCATTGGACAAATGCGACGCCCATCAGGAAGACTGCTGCAGCAGCCACCGCGGCCGCCGCCGGGCCGAGAAGCATCAACAGCAGCGCGGCGGGCAGGGCGGCAACGATGGCTACGGCGAAATAAGCAACGCCAAACCCGAAGGTTGCCACGTAGCTCTTCCCCCAGGTCTGCTTGAAAAGGTCCGTTGAGCGCGCCAGCGCGTCGGTGGCGCCCGCACCCTCCACGACCATCCCGGGCACCACGAAGAGCGTCACGTAGCCCCAGACGACGTCCAGGACGAAGCCCAGATGCTTGCCGAGGAGGCTGCGGCTATCGCTGAGTTGGTGCAGGAATAACCCCACCGTTCCAGCCATCACCGACCAGATGAACAGCGACCCCAAGCGGTCGTTGGCCGTATTGAGGCCGGTGCGGATGTCTGCCTCCCACCCCTCGAGACGCTGATGAGCGGCCGCGACGATGGCCGCGTTGAAGTAGACGATAACGAAGCTCGCCATGCAGTAGGCGAGGACGACGAAGATGAGGTCGGCGAGGTAGAAGCGGTAATCGGGCCCGATGCGTTCGAACGTGCCGCCAGCCCACAGCGCCGCCCCCGTGTAAGCGAAGACAAGGAACAGGACGCCGCCGCACATGAGCGGCAAGAGGCAAAGCTCCCGGTCCTTCCTCAGGATCTGCCAGGAGATGGAGAGCAGCTGGAGCGTGTTCCCCAGCGCGTGACGCATGACGGCCTCCCCGAGCAGGCTCGCAAATTGATCATCGGCATTTCCCGCAAAACCTGTGGGGCCTCCACCGATTCCCGGCCGGCGCTCCCGCTCTCGCCCCCGACGGCTTCGACTATCCTGACGGCGAGAGCGCATGCCCTACGTCGAAGTCGCGGTCAATTCCGGCCTGCCCCACCGGCAGAGCTTCAGCTACGCCGTCCCGGAGGGGATGACGCTCCAGCCCGGCGATGCCGTGTTCGTGCCCTTCGGGCGGCGGTTCCTCCAAGGGATCGTCATGGACGTTGTCGCCGTCCCCTCCGTCCCGGACCCGAAGCCCGTCGACGCCCGCATCGGCGACTCGCCCGTCATCTCCCCCGAACGCGTGCGGCTGGCGGGCTGGATCGCGGACTACTACCTCGCGCCGCTGTTTGCCGCCGTGGCCCTGATGCTGCCGCCCGGCTTCGAACGCAAGCCCCTTACCTACTACGAGTCGCTGCTTTCGCCAGCGGAAGTGGAGATTCATCGCCTGCCGCCGCGGCAGCGGTCGGTCATGGCCCACCTCGCCGCGACGGGGCGGCAGGAGGCGCGCGAGCTCGAGCGCGGCCTGAAGCTGCCCGGCCTTGCCGCCACGCTCTCGCAGCTGGTGCAGAGGGGCTTGGTGTCGCGCTCCTACGGCCTCGCCCGGCCGGCCGTACGAGCCAAGACGGTTCGTTATGTCCACTTAGTAGCCTCGCGGGAAGCGGCCGCTCTCGCGGCCGAGCGGCTGGCCGCCGAACGCAAAGGCCGCATAGCCAAGGCGTTGCGGCTCCTGCTCGAACGCAGCCCGCTTCCCGCCTCCGAGCTGCGACTGCGGACGGGCGCCACCCTGCCCATCCTGAGGCCCCTGGCCGAGGACGGCTTCATCGAGGTGCGCGACGAGCCCGTGGAGCGTGACCCGCTGGCGGGCCGCCGTTTCGAGCCGCGCTCCGCCTATCCCCTTACACCGGAGCAGGCGGCCGGCCTGGCGCCTGTCGCGACGGCCATCGAAGCCGGCAAGCACGAGACCTTCCTCCTCCACGGCGTCACGGGCAGCGGCAAGACGGAGGTGTATCTGGCGGCGCTGCAGCGCGCTGTCGAGCTCGGCAGGCGCGGTATCGTCCTCGTGCCGGAGATTGCCCTGACTCCGCAGACGGTTGGGCGCTTCGCGGAGCGCTTCCCGGGGAAGGTGGCCGTCCTCCACAGCGGCCTCTCCCAAGGCGAGCTCTTCGATCAATGGCACGGCATCGCCCAGGGGCGCTACGCCGTGGTGGTCGGCAGCCGGTCAGCCGTCTTCGCGCCCCAGCCGGACCTGGGGCTGATCGTCATCGACGAGGAGCACGAGTGGACGTACAAACAGGAGGACCAAGCCCCCCGCTACCACTCCCGTGATGTGGCCGAGGAGCTGGCGAAACTGACCGGCGCCGTCCTCCTCCTGGGCAGCGCGACGCCGGACGTAGTCAGCTACCAGAGGGCCCTCTGGGGCCAGGCGCGCCTATTGGAACTCAAGGAGCGCGTGCGCCCCTTGCGCGACGCCCACGGCAACGTGATCCGCGTCGACACGTCGACGGCGCTGCCGCCCGTCGAGGTCGTGGACATGCGCGAGGAGCTGAAATCGGGCAACCGTTCGATTTTCAGCCGCTCGCTGCAGGTGGGGCTCTACCGCGCGCTCGAGCGCGGCGAGCAGGCGATTCTGTTCCTGAACCGGCGCGGCACGGCAGGGTTCCTGCAGTGCCGCGACTGCGGCTTCGTGCCCCAGTGCTCCGCCTGCGCCATCGCCCTGGGCTTCCACAGGCGCCCGGGGCTGGGCGCGCGCCGGAGCGACGAGGGCGAAGTGGAGCGGCTGGTCTGCCACCAGTGCAACCGCAGCCGCCGCCCTTACGACCGCTGCCCCATGTGCGGCGGGACACGGCTGCGTCCCATGGGACTCGGCGTCGAGCGGGTGGAAGACGCCGTGCGAGAGTTGCTGCCGGGCGCGCGGACGCTGCGCTGGGACCGGGACGTCACCCAGGGCCGCCATGCCCACGAGCAAATCCTGGCGAGCTTCCTCGAAGGCAAGGCCGACGTCCTCGTCGGCACCCAGATGATCGCCAAGGGGCTGGACCTGCCGGCCGTGACCATCGTCGGCGTGATCAGCGCCGATATCGGCCTTCACATCCCGGACTTCCGCTCCGCGGAGCGGACGTTCCAGCTGCTCACGCAGGTCTCGGGGCGCGCGGGCCGGGCGGCGAGCAAGGACGGCGGGCCGCCTGCGGGCCGAGTCGTCGTCCAGACCTACACGCCGGACAACTACGCCATCGTCGCGGCCGCCCAGCACGACTACGCCTCATTTTTCGCGCATGAGGTCGGGCTGCGAAGGGAAGAGGCATACCCGCCCTTCGTCCGCTTGGCGCGTTTGGTCTACGCCCACACGAACGCCGAGTACGGCGAGCAGCGCGCGCGACGGATGGCGGAGGGCCTGCGACGGGAGGCCTCGCAGCGCGGCCTGCCGGGAGTCGAAGTCCTCGGACCGGCCCCGCCGCACGTCCCGAAGTGGCACGGACGGTTTCGCTGGCAGATCACGGTCCGGTCTCCGGATCCGGCGGAGTTGCTGCGGGACGTGAAGCTGCCGGAGGGCTGGACGCTGGACATCGATCCGGCGAGCCTCGCCTAGCGCGGGCGCGTCCTCCCCATCAGGCAGCGAGACCTCCCCATCGAGCGGCCCTTGCTTTCAGCCCGCACGCCGCCTACGCTCCCGCCATGACCACGATTGGGAGCGAAGTCGAAGTCCTGCGCGACGTCATGGTGTCGATGCGAGACGGCGTCCGCCTGGCCACGGACGTCTACCTCCCCAGGTCGCGGCCGGGGCCGCTGCCGGCGCTGCTCACCCGCACGCCCTACGGCAAATCGGACGACGAACCCCGGCCCGGCCGCGTCACCATGCCGGGCTTCGGGCGCTACTTCGCGGCCTGCGGCTACGCGGTCGTCGTCCAGGACGTGCGCGGCCGCTTCGGGTCGGAGGGCGTCTGGAGCATGCTCGGCCACGATGCCGAGGACGGCGTCGACACCTGCGCCTGGATCGCCGCCCAGCCATGGTCGGACGGGAAGGTGGGCATGTTCGGCACCTCCTACGCCGGCGGCACCCAGCACGCCGT
>DATMBD010000265.1:0-4937 GCA_035559355.1 Dehalococcoidia bacterium | reverse complement strand
AACGCACCGGATCGCCTCAAGCTTTTGGACCGCAATAGGCGCTACGATCGACATGGACGGGACCTCCTTCGGACTAATGAGTTGTTGGTTAACTCACCTTATCCGAAGGTCCCGTCTTACACACTCAATGGATCACTTCTATGGCCCTTTTCGCTCGGCTGAGTGGGCCCGCTGGCGACCGCGACTGCAGCGGGCGGCTTTCGTCTCAGGCCCCTGCGCGGGACCGCAGGTAGATGCTCCCGTACGTGGTCCGAAGGCGGACCGAGGGCGACGTTTCGGGCGGCTCCCCTTGGCTGTCCTTGACGGCGAAGTCGGAGTGGACGCCGCCGAACGTCGACTCCGCGTCGAGCGCGAAGCGGCTGTCACGCGGCACTTCCAGCTCGATGCGTCCGTGCACCGTCGCGAGGTCCAGGTCTGCGGCGACGGCGCCGCGATAGGAAATCGACCCGTTGGTAGCGCGCGCCTGCGTCGCGCCGGCCGCCTCTTCGATGCCGATTGAGCCGTTCTGCGTGGCCGCGCTCAGCCGTCCGGCGATTCGTTCGACGTAGACGGCGCCGTTCACGTCCTGCAGGTTGACTGCCCCGGCGACGCCGCTGACCCTGATTTGGCCGTTGACCGCGCCTACTCGCACCGTGGCCTCAACGTTCGCCACTTCGACGCGACCGTTAACGCTCTCCACGTCCACGGGCCGGCGCACGTCGCGCACCTCCAAGTTGCCGTTGGCTACCTCGACGGTGACTTGCGTCTCGAAGGGGGCCACGACCTCGTACTCGATCGCCGGCTCGCGCCAGAGGGGCAAGCCGAAGAACGGCAGCGACGGGCGCGACGATAGCGGGGACTTCACCGACACATCGTTGCCCTCGACCGTGATGCCCGCCAAGACTGCGTCTAGCAGCGCCTGCCCGCCGCCTTCGCCGACTTCGCCGCCGCGCAACTCTACTGAAGCGCGCACGCGCACTTCCTGGCCGGCGGCGCCCACGACAACCACCCGTCCGCTCCGGTTCTCGACGCGGAGACGGCATTCGGGCCCAACATAAAGCGTCCTCTCCACGCTGCGTGTTCGCGCATCCATCTCGTGCCATCCTTTCCCGCGATCGCCGTGGTCCGCGTCTCGCGTCGCGGCCGCGTCAGGCGGGGCGACCCGCGAGCCGCGGAGACGAAACGCGCGCGCCAGCCATCGCCCCGCGGGCCGCCGATCGTGCGCCTTCACCTCAAGCCGTCCTCCTTTGGAACGGCGTGGGCGCCGGCCCCGGCCCGCCCCTTACTCATCGCCGACGAAGCCCTTCAACCGCGAGCCGAACCGGCGGCGCCCCTGCCAGCCGGGAGGGGGTGGGGGTGCGTCGGCGCCGATGTCCGCGGCGTCGGACGGCCCGCCCGGCCAGCCGTGACGTTGGAAGCCGCGAGCATGGCGGGCGATGGCCCTGGCCAGTTCGCGGATGTACCAGGAGTTGGCGGAGCGGCCGGCATGGGTCGCCGCCTGATCGATGAGTTCCTTCAGTTCCTTAGGCAGCCGAATCGTGACCTTCTCCATGTCGCCTTCGACGGAAAAGAAGGCATCCGCTTCCGGCGCATCGGGCTCAGCCTGGGCGGCGGCGTCAAAGGCGAGCCGCAGGCGCCCGCCTTCGTACTGGAGCCGCGCCTTGCGGCCGCCGGCGGCGTTCACGGCATCGACCAGTTGCGAGAGGAGGACGAAGACCGCGCGCTCCAAATGGACGCGGGCAGCCTGGAGGTAGCGCTCGACCTCGGCCCGGCGCTCCGGGCTGTCGATGAGGGCGAGCGGCTCTGCGAGGGCCGCGAATATGCTGTCGAGGTCTATGGCGTGCTGCCGGTCATCTGCCTGCGTCATGCTGGCATGATGACGGCACAACGGCGGAATGTCAAGACGGGCGCCCCGCGAAATTTTCGAAGCCCGGCACGAACGACGAGGGCCGCCACCATCCCCGCGTGCGGCTTTAGCTCAGAGTCCGAGGCCCACGCCTCTATCTGGCGCGCGGAGCCTACGGCGATCCTAGCAGCCGCAGAGGGCAGGCCGGCTGCCATAAACGCGGGACGTGGGTGTTCGGTCCCGCTCGGCAGGCAAAGGGATGGCGCACTACAATGCCCAGCATGGAACAGGAGAGCGGCAGCAGCGGCCGCGGGACCGGCCTCACATGACGTTGCCAGACCGGCTCAAGTTCGGCGTCTTTCTGGCCCCGTTCCATCAGCTCGGCGAAGACCCGACGCTGGCCCTGGAACGGGACCTCGAGCTGCTGCAGTGGCTCGACTACCTCGGCTTCGACGAGGCCTGGATCGGCGAGCACCACAGCGCCGGCTGGGAGATCATCGCCTCGCCGGAGGTCTTCATCGGCGTCGCTGCGGAGCGCACCAAGCACATCAAGCTGGGAACCGGCGTCGTCTCCATGCCCTACCACCACCCGCTCATGGTCGCGAACCGCATCGTCCTGCTCGACCACCTCACGCGCGGGCGCGTCATGCTCGGAATGGGCCCGGGCGCGCTCGTGACCGACGCCCTCATGCTCGGCATCGACCCCAATACGCAGCGGCCGCGCCTGGACGAAGCCATCGGCGTCATCCTCCGCCTCCTCACCAGCGAGGAGCCGGTCTCGCACGAGAGCGACTGGTTCACGCTGCGCGAGGCGCGCATCCACCTGCGGCCGTATTCGCAGCCGCACATGCCCCTCGCCGTGGCCGCGGCGGGTTCGCCCACGGGCATGGTCATGGCGGGCAAGTACGGGCTCGGCGTCCTCTCGATCTCCACTCCGCGCGGCGACGCCACTTTGCGCGACTTCTGGGCGATAGCCGAGCAGACAGCGGCCGAGCACGGCAAAACGGTAAAACGGGAGGAATGGCGGCTCGTGGTCCACGCCCACATCGCCGAGACGCGGGAGCAGTTGCTGCGCAGCTACGAGCTCATTGCGCGTTACGTCAAGCCGCGCTTCCAGGGCAGCCTCCGCAATCTGGAGGCGTCCCAAGAGGCCGCAGCGCTCGAAGCCGAACGTGTGCGCGTCCTCCGGGACGAGGCCGTGGCGCGGGCGCGGCAGACCTACGAGGAGACGCATCCCGCGTCCCCTTAGCAGTCCGTCCTACGAGAGGAGCCTCATCGCCGCGTTCACGGTGAATGGCTCGCAGGATAAATCCTGCGGCTCCACTCGGCGGGCCGCGGAGCGCTCGCGCCTCGATTGCAATCCGTCCCGTGGCTCGGCAGCGGCCGCGCCGCGCCAAGGCGGCGGGCCGTTGGTTTAAGATCCTTGCTACGTCGAAGCTCGCCCAGGAGGGAACGGACATGGTCGGAGGAACGAAAGTAGAGGTCAAAGGAGCGACCACAGGCCGGTTCGGAGAGGTGCTCACCTCGGAAGCGCTGGACTTCGTCGCCGAACTGCACCGGCGCTTCAACCCCACCCGGCTGCAGCTGCTGGAGCGTCGCCGCGAACGCCAGGCTCGCCTCGACGCCGGTGAAGACCCGGACTTCCTGCCGGAAACGAAGAGCATCCGAGAGGACTCCTCGTGGCGTGTGGCGCCCGTCCCGGCCGACCTCCAGGACCGCCGCGTGGAGATCACGGGCCCTACCGACCGCCGCATGGTGATCAACGCCCTCAACTCCGGAGCCCGCGTCTTCATGGCCGACTTCGAGGACGCGAATACGCCCTCCTGGGCGAACATGGTCGAGGGCCAGGTCAACCTGATCGACGCCGTGCGTCGGGAGATCCGCTTCGAGCGCGAAGACGGCCGCGTCTACGAGCTGAACGACAAGATCGCAACCCTGCTGGTGCGGCCACGCGGCTGGCACCTGAACGAACGTCACCTCGTGATCGACGGCGAGCCCGTCTCGGGCAGCCTGTTCGACTTCGGCCTCTATTTCTTCCACAACGGCCGCGAGCTCCTGGCCCGCGGCAGCGGCCCTTACTTCTACCTGCCGAAGCTGGAGAGCCACCTGGAGGCGCGCCTCTGGAACGACGTCTTCACCTTCGCGGAGGAGCGCCTGGGCGTGCCGCACGGGTCGATCAAGGCGACCGTCCTCATCGAGACGATCCTGGCAGCGTTCGAGATCGAGGAGATCCTCTACGAGCTACGGGACCACTCGTCCGGTTGCAATGCCGGCCGCTGGGACTACATCTTCAGCGTCAACAAGAAGTTCCGCGCTCGCCGCAGCCTGCTCTTGCCGGACCGCGGCCAGATCACGATGACGGTTCCCTTCATGCGGGCCTACACGGAGCTCTTGGTGAAGACCTGCCACAAACGCGGCGCCCATGCCATCGGCGGGATGGCGGCGTTCATCCCCAGCCGCCGCGATGCCGACGTCAACGCCATCGCCCTACAGCGCGTGCGCGAGGACAAGCTGCGGGAGGTCAACGACGGCTTCGACGGCACCTGGGTCGCCCACCCGGACCTCGTGCCGGTGGCGACGGAAGTCTTCGACGCTGTCCTCGGTGACCGGCCCAACCAGGTGGAGCGCCAGCGGCCGGAAGTGAACGTCACCGCCGCCGACCTCCTGGCCTTCGACAAGACGCCCGGCAGCATCACCGAGGCCGGGTTGCGCCAGAACGTCAGCGTCGGCATCCAGTACATCGAGTCGTGGCTGCGGGGCACGGGCGCCGCCGCCATCTTCAACTTGATGGAGGACGCCGCGACCGCCGAGATCTCGCGCTCGCAAATCTGGCAGTGGTTGCACAACGGCGCACGTTTGGATGACGGCCGGCCCGTGACCCAAGAGCTGGTGCGCCAGATCACGGACGAGGAGATGGCGAAATTGCCGGCGGAGGAGCCGGGGCGGCGGTTCATCGAGGCGCGCGAGGTCTTCGAGAAGGTGGCCTTGGCCGACGAGTTCGTCGAGTTCCTGACCTTCGCGGCCTACGACTACATCGACTAACGCCTGCTTCGCGTGATGCCACCACGCAACGGCTTGCCAGCCGATTCGAGGCGCCCGCCAGGCAGTCGAA
>DATMBD010000264.1:0-7139 GCA_035559355.1 Dehalococcoidia bacterium | reverse complement strand
GCCACGGCCGGGAACAGACGGCGAATGCGCGGGGTGTCGTGAAATCGGGCGGTGCGCCGTAGACGAATGACGTACGTGAGCTCGTCCACCTGTTCGGGCATCCCGTCGGCGAGGTCGGGGCTCATCGTCTGCTGGACCTCGTCGTCGTACTTCAGCACCTTGCTGAAGACGGCGGAGTGCATGTTGTACAGGGGACCGAACTGGGTTTGGTGGGGATCGAACGTATCGAGCGCGAGCGCGTCGAAGTTGAACGCCCGAAAGATACCGCCCCGTGAGCCCTCGGAGACACGCGCCCGCGGAGACGGCGTGCTGCCGGGCGTGACGTCCAGCGGTGGAATGCGGTTGCTCTCGCGGCATCCCGCCACGCCCCAGGCCACGGTCATCGCGCTCGCGAGCAACAACCGCCGCCGGGTCACCCGCACGCGACCGAATCGCTGCCAGTACGAACCCACGACCACTCCCGGAGTCCGCCGCTGGAACACGCTTACTATACGGTCTCGGCCCGCCACGATCGATCGCCGCCAATCCAGCGCAGGCGTGCCGATTTTCGCCTTCAGGAAGCGCTCGGCCGGCCCGGCATCACGCAGCGTCGAGTGCCTCGATCCCTGCGCTGCCCTCTGGTACGCTTCGGCCGCGAACGGCGCGAGACTTCTTTCACGGAAGGAACACGATCATGACGAAGCGGCTCGGTGTGCAGGTGGGCTTCGGCGCTGCAGGCAAGGAACGGGAGGACCTGATCCGGCGCGTCCAGATCGCCGAGGACGTCGGCGTCGAGGCGGCGTTCGTCGCCGAAGCCTGGGGGCGCGATGCCTTCACGTTTCTGACCGAGCTCGCCCTCAAGACGAAACGCATCAAGCTCGGCACCGCCATCGTCAATGTGTTCAGCCGTACGCCCGCCGTCCTCGCCATGACCTTCGCGAGCCTCGATGAGCTGTCGGGGAACCGGATGATCATCGGGCTGGGCTCGAGCGGCGCCAACGTCATCGAGCACTGGCACGGTGTGCCGTTCGCGAAGCCGTTGCGCCGCATCCGCGAGTACGTGGAGATCATCAACATGATCATGCGGGGCGAGCGCCTCGTGTATCACGGCCAGATCTTCAACCTCGAGCGCGGCTTCCGGCTCGGTGCGGGCGGGCCCGAGAACTTCGGGCCGCAGCGCGAGCACATTCCCATCTACATCGCCGCGATTACGCCGAAGAGCATCGTCCAGACAGGAGAGATCGCCGACGGATGGATTCCCATCTACTGGCCGCTGGGCCGCTTTGCCGAGGGCATCGCCCAGCTCGAAGAGGGCGCGAAGAAGGCGGGCCGTTCGGTGAAGGACATCGACGTGAGCCCGTCGATCACCGTGTCCATCGCGCGCACCGCCGACGAGATCGAGCGCGCCCGGAACGCCGCGCGGGCGCCCGTCGCGTTCTACATCGGGCGGATGGGGACCTTTTACTACGAAATGCTCATCCGCAACGGCTTCGAGGCCGAGGTCGCTGCCTGCCGCGCGGCCTGGGCCGAGCGGGACCAGGGAAAGGCCATCGCCGCCATCTCCGACCGCATGCTCGACGAAACGGCCATCGTGGGTACGCTGGATGAATGCGCCGAGAAGCTGGCCCAGCGCTACGCCGCCGGCGTGACGATGCCCATCATCAACCTGCCGGTCGGTGAGACGCCCGAGGACACCGGCCGCATGCTCGAACGGCTGTTGCGGTAGCGCGCCGGACGGCCGCGAGCGCCCCGCTCACTGCAGGGCGCGGCGCGGGTCGCCCGTTACCCTTCGCGCCGGGCCTCCCGCAGGCGCGCCTCCTGCTCCGCCCGGCGGCGCTGGTACTCCTCGGTGGCGCGGCTGTCGCCGAAACGCCCGTCGCGCCACTCGAGCGCGGCCTTGAGGCCCTGCTCCCGTGCGATCCTGGCGAACTCGCGTACCGAAGGCGCGGTGTGCGCCCGGCCGTCCATCTCCGCTGCCATGCGCTGGATGGTTCGCGCGCCCATCAGCTCCAGCGCCATCTGACAGATGCGCTTGTTGGGCGCCAGCAGCTCGATGTCGATCTTCGCCATCTTCGCGGCCAGCGCCTCGACCTCCGCTTCGAGCCGGTCGGCGGGAACGGCCTTCCACACGAGTCCGATCTCCGCCGCCTGCTTGCCGGTCACCGAGTCGCCGGTCAGGAGGAAGTACTTCGCCCACTGGGGGCCCACCAGGTAGGTCCACATGTGGGCGACGGGCGAGCCCATGGCCCGTACCGGCGGAAAGCCGATGACGGCGTCTTCCGCGGCGACGACGATGTCGCACAGCAGCGCCAGGTCGGTGCCGCCCGCCAGACAGTAGCCGTGCACCTGCGCGATGACCGGCTTGTGGATGTCCCACAGCGCCATGCGCAGCCGCTGCTGGCGCTCGAGCTGCCAGATGTCGTCCTCGAGCGTCGCCATGCCCCGGTAGACGTTGGTGTACGTCTCGTCGCGGTCCGGGCGGGCAGGCGGCGCCGACATGGGAGTCAGGTCGTACCCGGCGGAAAAGGCGCGGCCGGCGCCCCGCAGGACGATGACATGCACCTGCGTGTCGTTGTCCGCCTCCCAGAGCGCGTCGCTCAACTCCTTCTGCAGTTTGAACGACAGGGCGTTGAGCTTCTCAGGGCGGTTGAGGGTGATGCGGCAGACGCCGCCGTCCTTCTCGTACAGGATGGTCTCGAAGTCCATGGGAAGCCTCCTGAGGATGCGGGCGGATCATAGCACGCCGAAGGACGGGGGGAAAGGAGAGACGTGAAACAGCATGAAACCATCGGAGGCTGGTTCGTCCGCGCTTCTCCTCGCTGCGGCGTTATGATTCGCCAAAATTTGCAAATTTCATGAGCGTAACGTCTTGACGCGGAACACGCCGGGGGGGGGTATACTCGCGCTGTCTTCGGCGTCGCCACAATCAGAGAGGGCGCTGGTGGACGACAACACCTTCTACATACGTCCGCCGCCGAGACGGCTAGCGCACCGTGAATCTCGTCCCCGACATTGAGTGGGAGAATTCCTACGTCGGAGACGAGGCACTGCCCTGCCTACGTAATCGGTTGGCGCATCTTGCCGCTGCTGGAAAGGGGGTAACGGTTGGTACGCACGGTTCTGTTTTTCATGGGCCTACTGGCCGTGCTCTCTGGGTGCCAACCGCGCTCCGACCGCGACGGCGAGACGACCCAGGGCCGGGGATCGGGTGCCGAACCCCGGTACGAAACGCCCGTCAGGTTGACCTCCGGAGAGTATGTGCCACCATGGGCCGGCGAAGAGGGTCACGCACGCGCTGTGGCCGCGGCGCAGGCGCAAGAAGAGAAGCCTCTGTTTGCCGGTGTTCTGAACGGCATCAGAGTCTACACGCCAACGGACGGGAAGGCTTTTCGACGGTATTGCACAAAGGGCGCCGTAGAGTCGTTCAGGACCACCGACCGCCTCACCTTCGGCTATCTGCCGCCGGGCACATTTGCGGAAACGCCGCAGTACGAGGGTCTCTGCCCGGACGGGTCTGTGGCCTTTATAGTGCAGCAATTCGGAGGCGCATACTTTGGACTGACCATTGCCTACGAACCAGGCGAGCACGCCGTTCCGTCAATGGCTTCTGCTGACCGCGTTTCCGCGACCACTGTTGGCGGCCGGCCGGCACTGGCGATCCAGCCTGCGACGCCTGAAGGCTTCGGCCGGTCGGCGGTGGTCGTCGCATTTCCAACGGGCCTGCTGAAGGTTGAAGCGGATGGTCTGCCGTTCGCCCAAACAAGGAAAATTGCGGAGGGAGTGCGATGCGAACGCTGCTGACACTGGGTGCAGGGTTGGTACTGGCCGCTGCTATGGGGCTTTGGCCCGACGCGCCTGCTGAGGCGTCACATTACAGCGTAAGTATCTCCCTCTACCATCCGACGGGCAACGCGACCAACGATGCAAGGCTGACCTGTGGCTGGCATACCACGTGCGATGGCGTATTCACTGATGCGCAGCTTGGCCTCGACTGGGTCTGGCCGTCCAACATGTCGTACGAGGTTAGGCTCAGGTTGTTCGTAGCGGCATCGTTTTCTTCTGCGACGGTTGTAGGTTCGGTCAGCACCGCAAATTCCACGTCGGGTTGCTACAAAATCGAAGCGACCATCCGGCGTACGGACGGTCTGAGGGTGGGGCTGGTGGTGAACCAGCATGCCCAAGTATCTACACCGAAGGCGTGGAACATCAGTGGCAGGGAACAGGGCATTTACAACGACACGTCCATCGGTTCGATGGTCTGGCCGGACAACTGTACCACTTGGGGCCGACACACGATGCAATGGTATTCAAGGGCTTGGACCGGAAGTAGTTTCAGCAAGAACACGTCCATTCCGACCGAGAGCCAATGTTGGTACGACTGCTACTCGCCATATGGCATCTGGTCCACGCGCGAATACCTCATCCAGTTCCCCGGTCCGTGATCTTCCCCGGGGGCCGCGAACTGAACGCAAGCGCGTGCGAGAGCATTGCAGGCTGGGCGCGCGACCGTACGGGCCGGCGCCCAGCCTGCCAAGCGGTGGAGCGGCGGGGCCAAGAGCCGTGGGGACGAGGGCGCTGCGCTTGACCACGCTGGCTGCTGTCCGCACGGCCAATCTGCCGGGTGGCGCATTTGGAGTTTCACGCGCAACGGCAGCGCAACCGGGCGCCTCATACACGAGCGACGCGCTGGGGGTTAGCTTCCGGTATCCAGATGCCTAGTTCGAGGCCGCAGGACTCCACCGAGTCTACGATACTGCCCGGGTTGTCCAATTCGGTCCGCCGAACGCCGATCCGCCGAGGGGTGTGAGGATCTACGACGTGGAGCTTTCACCAGGGTGCGAGCTCAGCTACTTAGGTAGGAGCGATGCCTATGGGTTCTCGACACAGGTGACTCTGATTGTCGCAGGCCATAATGTTCCACAGGTGGAACTCGACCGATCGGCACCCCTTGGCGCCGAAGGGCGGCAACTCCTGTACCGCGAAATCTGGACGGGGGTACCCGGTGGCAGAGGCGTTATCCTCTTCGACGGTTTCTGGCCGAAGGAAGACGAAGACGCAGCGGCCGAAGCGGAGGTTCGCTGCGGGTACCAGGTCATTTTTGAAAGTCTGGAATTTGTGACTCCAGAAGTGGCGTCGCGTCCCTCCACCCTCCCGTCGATGGGCGCTGGTGGCGCGAGCGGAAGCTTCCCGTGGCTTGTGCCCGTCGGGGTAGCCAGCGCGGGCCTGTTGCCGCTGCTCCAGGGCTTCCGAGTCTTGGCAGCGGGCGGTGGCGGACGGAAGCGGGCGGCGGGTTCGCCGTTCAAAACGTATCGAGCCTACCCGCGGCGCCTGGCGGGCCGCGGCCCGGACGAGCTGGTCGGGGAGATGCGCGGACGGTGACGACGGCCAGCGCCGCTCGGGGTTTGAGGCCGCCACGGGCGCGTTTGCTATCATGGCTCCGCCATGCTGGAAGCGCTCACCGATAAGCTCACGGGCGTCTTCGGACGCCTGGGGTCCCACGGGACCATCACCGAAAAAGACCTGGACGAAGCCCTGCGCGAGGTCCGCGTCGCCCTGCTCGAGGCCGACGTCAACTTCAGGGTCGTGCGAGACTTCATCAAGAACGTGCGCGAGCGGGCCGAGGGGCAGCAGGTGCTACGTTCCCTCACGCCGGCGCAACAGGTCGTCTCCATCGTCCACGAGGAGCTGATCGCGATCCTCGGCGGGGAGCAGGCGAAGCTGCAGTTCGCCCCGAAGCCTCCGTCCGTCTACATGCTCGTCGGGCTCAAGGGCTCGGGGAAGACGACCACTGCGGCCAAGCTCGCGATGCACCTCCGCAAGCAGGGGCACCGCCCGCTGCTCGTGAGCGCCGACCCGTATCGCGTGGCCGGCGCCGAGCAGCTCAAGGCGCTCGGGCGCCAGCTCAACATCCCGGTGCTGGCCGAGGAGGGCATCCGCCCGCAGCAGGTCGCGAAGGAGGCGCTCGCCGAAGCCTCGAGGGTCGGCGCCTCGGTCGTGGTCGTCGACACCGCCGGCCGGACGACCGTCGACGCCGCGATGATGCAGGAGATCAAGGACCTCCGGGCATCGCTCAACCCGGTCGAAGTGCTGCTCGTCGTCGATGCGATGACAGGCCAGGAGGCGGTGAACGTCGCGCAGGAGTTCCACGAAGCCGTGGAGATTACGGGCGTCATTATGAGCAAAATGGACGGTGACGCCCGCGGTGGCGCGGCGCTCTCCATTCGCTCGGTCACGGGCTTCCCCATCAAGTTCATCGGCACGGGCGAGAAGTCCGACGCGCTCGAGCCGTTCTACCCGGATCGCTTCGCATCGCGCATTCTGGGCATGGGCGACATGCTCGGGCTCATCGAGCGGGCGAAGGAGGCGATCACCGAGGAGGACCGCGACCGCATCGAGCGGAAGATCAAGAACCGCACGCTGGACCTGGAGGACTTCATCCAGCAGTTCCAGCGGGTCAAAAAGATGGGGCCGCTGAGCCAGCTCGCGGAGATGGTGCCGGGCCTGAGCCAGATTCGTCGCCAGCTCGGCGTGCAGGACTTCGACGACACCTTCTGGAAGAAGGCGGAAGCGGTGGTGTACTCGATGACGCCGGAGGAGCGGCGCCATCCCGAGATCATCAACGGAAGCCGGAGGCGCCGGATCGCCCGCGGCAGCGGGACGACGCCGCAGGAGGTGAACCAGCTTCTGAATCAGTGGAAGGAAGCGAAGAAGATCATGCAGACCCTGGCGACGGGACGCGGCGCGGGGCTGCTGAAGCTGTTCCGTTAGCCCGCGATCGGGTACAGTGCCTGGCGTCGCCTCCGTCGCGGGGCGGCCGATTCGTATTCCGAGGTGACGTGCATGCTGAGAATCCGGTTGCGCCGCATGGGGAAGAAGAAGCAACCTTCTTACCGCGTGGTGGTCGCCGACTCGCGCGCGCCACGTGACGGCGCATTCGTGGAGGTCGTCGGGTACTACAACCCGCGAACGGAGCCGGCGACCGTGGAGATCGATATCGAGCGGGCGAAGCTGTGGCTCGCGCGAGGGGCGCAGCCGTCGGACCGCGTGGCGCGGCTTCTGGCGGCGAAGGGCGTCATCGAGGCGCCGCCCACGCCGAACCGCCCGAAGGGCACGAACAGAAAGGGCGCCGCCGAAGCGCCAGCCGTGGCGCCGGCGGTGGC
>DATMBD010000263.1:0-3500 GCA_035559355.1 Dehalococcoidia bacterium | reverse complement strand
CGCCGGACTGGGCTCGCCGCGCTGGGCTCCGGACGCGCGCGGCGCGCTCTTCGGCCTCACCGGCGCTACCAGGGGAGAACACATCGTCCGCGCCGCTCTGGAGTCCATGGCCTTCCAGTCCCAGGATGTCCTCGCCGTCATGGCATCCGAAGCAGGAGAAGCCCTCACCGAACTCCGAGTCGATGGCGGAGCCGCCGCCAACGACCTGCTCATGCAGCTGCAGGCCGACCTCTCCGGCCTGCCCGTCTCGAGGCCGCGGTCGGTGGAGTCGACCGCCCTCGGCGCCGCCTACCTCGCGGGGCTGACGGTGGGCTTCTGGCAGGACGAGGCGGAGATCGAGTCCCTCCGACAGGAGGCGAGACGGTTCCTGCCCTCCTCGAACGCGGCTGCCCGCAAGAGCTACGAGCGCTGGCGGCAGGCGGTCGATGGCTTGGTGGCAGCCCGGCTGCCACCCGCCGGCGCGCCGGAGACTGAGTAGCGCGCCGCTACTGCCCCATGACATCCGGCTGAGCTAAGCTAGTCGGGCCGGGGGCACCGGCCTCATCTTGTCGAAGCGCGAGCAGAGGAGGGCGCCATGAAGCGCAGCCTGGAGCGCATCGTCACGACCCACGTGGGCAGCCTGGCGCGGCCGAAACAGCTCTTGGAGCTGATGCGCGCCCGCCTTAACGGCCAGCCCTATGACGAGCAGGCTTACGACGAGGCCGTCCGCGCCGCGGTCCGGGACGTCGTCCGCCGCCAAGTCGAGTGCGGCATCGATGTCGTCGCCGACGGCGAGCAGAGCAAGCCGGGATTCTACGCCTACGTGCGCGACCGCCTCGCGGGCTTTGAGCCGATGGAAGGTGGGCCGGAGCGCCCACGTGCCGTCAAGGAGAAGGCTGCCTTCCCTGAGTACTACGCCGAGTACTTCAAGCGCGATGCGCAATCGATAATGCCGCGGACGCCTTTGGTCTGTACAGGTCCGATCAAGTACGTGGGGCAGAAAGCCCTCCAGACCGACATCGAGAACCTGAAGTCGGCGATGCAGGAGTTCGGGGCCGAGGAAGGCTTCATGCCGGCCAGCGCCCCGCGGACCTACGGCGCCGGAAACGTGTTCTACAGGAGCGAGGACGAATTCGTGGAGGCGCTCGGCGAAGCCCTCCGCGAGGAGTACCTCGCGATCGTCGATGCCGGCCTCGTGCTCCAGATCGACGATCCCGTCCTCACCGAGTTCTATAGCGGCGACTCGCCTGTCGACGACGAGCAGCTCCGGAAGGACGCCGAGCGCTACATCGAGGTCCTGAACCACACCCTGCGCGGCATACCGGAGGACCGCATCCGCTTCCACACCTGCTACGGCATCAACGAAGGCCCGCGCATCTTCGACGCCGATATGGCCGTCATCGCCAAGCTGATGCTGAAGATCAACGCCGCCGCGTATTCCTTCGAGGCAGCAAATCCCCGCCACGACCACGAATGGCGCATCTGGGAGGACATCAAGCTGCCGGAGGGGAAGATCCTGATCCCCGGCGTCATCACCCACACCACGAACATCGTCGAGCACCCTGGGCTCGTAGCCCAGCGCATCGTCAACTACGCCCGTGTCGTCGGCCGCGAGAACGTCATCGCCGGGGCAGACTGCGGGTTCTCCTCGCAGGCCACGTTCGCGCCGGACATTCACCCGACGGTCGTCTGGCCGAAGTTCCAGGCGCTCAGCGAAGGGGCGCGTCTGGCTTCGCTGGAGCTGTGGTCTTGAGCGGTCTAGAGGCCGGCACTGACTAGGTGTCGGCCTTTGTCTTGTCCTTCGGCCTCATCTTCCTCGCGGAGCTTGGCGACAAGTCGCAGTTGGTGGCGCTTTGGCTCGCGACCCGCTACCGCGCGGCGCTCGTCCTGACCGGCGTTACGGTCGCGACCCTCGTCGTGCACCTGGGATCGACGGCCATCGGGGCGTCCGTCGCGGACTTATTGCCGCAATGGCTCGCTCTCTCCCTGGTCGGTGTCTCGTTCTTCGTCTTTGCCTGGTGGGGACTGCAGGACGAATCCGTAAGTGAGGCCGCGCCGCCGCCGGCCTTTGCCGGGCTCGGCCCGTTCGTGCTGGTCACCAGCGCTTTCTTTCTTTCCGAGCTCGGCGACAAGACCCAACTCGCCACCGTGAGCATCGCCGGCGAGCGCGCCGATTTTGTCGGCGTCTGGCTGGGGTCGACGCTCGGCATGGTGGCAGCGGACGCCGTCGCCATCGGGGCGGGACGGTTGATCGGGGACAGGTTTCCCCGGCGCGTGATCACGCGCGCGGCCGCCTTGGTCTTCGTGGCGTTCGGCGCTCTAGCCCTTGGCCGGGCGATGGTCGCCGCGGTTTAGGGAGGGGCGTCGCGCCTCGACCGCCTCCGCGACGCTGAGTCGCCGCTCGCTCTAAACGTAGGTGTGGGTTATGACCTCCCAGCTGTGCCCGTCCTTGTCCCGGAAATAGAAGCCGCGGCCGCCGTGCCGGAAGTTGATTTGCATGTCATCCTGACTCTGCGGGCCGCTGCCGTAGGGGATGCCCTCCGCCTTGATCCGCCCAAGGATGGCGTCGAACTCCTCATCGCTGGCGAGAAACGCGTAGTGGTGGGGCTCGAAGTGCTCGCGGTTGTCGAAGTCCAGCGACAGCTTGTCGATCTTCACGGGGGAGAAGTGGCCCCACTTGCCTTCATAAGTCACGCCGAACATGCGGGCGATGAACTTGGCCGCCTCCTCCTGGTCGTGCGAAGGGACGATCGTGTGATCGATGTGCATTGCCGTTCCTCCGAAGCCGGATTCGATTCGTGGCAGGATCATCGGCCCGCCACGGGGGCTTGTCAACGCGCTCCCGGGGCACTTGGCGGGCCAGGCTAACATTGGCCCGTGCCGGTTGAGTGCGTCCTCGAAGTCCGGGTGAGCCCGCGGGCGGGGCGGGACGAAATCGCCGGCTGGCAGGAGGGCCGGTTGCGCGTGCGACTGCGGGCGCCGCCCGTCGAGGGCCGTGCCAACGAGGCCTTGCGGCGGCTGCTCGCCGACAAGCTGGGCGTTCCCGTGTCGGCCGTCGAGGTGGCGTCCGGCGCCGCTTCGCGCGTGAAGCGCCTGCGGATTTCAGGACTGACCGAAGCGGAGGCCATCCGCCGCTTGGAGCGTTAGGCTCGCGGTCTCGTCAGGCCTGCGCCTCCAGCAGCCGCCTGCCCTGCTGGCGCACGGCCGGCGCCACCTTGGTCGCCAGGAGCTCCAGGGAGCGGAGGTCGCCGGGAGCATCGAGCATGAAGACGAAATCGGCGACGCCGAGCTTGACGAAGGCGAGCAGGTGCTCGATGAGCTGCTCCGGCGTTCCCTGCCAGCGGCTGCGGGGCTCGGTCGGAGCCCGCTCCTGCACTTCGGCTTCGGTTTCGCCGATTAGCGGCTTGATGTGCATGGACTTGCGAATGCTGAGTGGGTCCCGGCCCACGTCCGCGCAATGCCGGCGCAGGGCGGCAAGCTTCTGCCCGTAGGTCTCGAGGTCCGGCGAAGTCCAGTTGTTC
>DATMBD010000262.1:0-5358 GCA_035559355.1 Dehalococcoidia bacterium | reverse complement strand
GCCTGCAGCTACAAAACCAGGCCGGCCTCAAAGACCTTCGACTCGTCAATCACATGAACGCCATGGGAGCCACGCCCGCCGCCATGGTCCAGTACGCGACGATGGCGATCCAGAACGGGCTCGCCTCCTGCGTGTGCTGCGTGTTCGCGGACGCCCCCCTCCAGGATCCCAACCTCCCCAGCGGCGCCTCGATGAACGCCGCCCGCGGCGCCCGCTCCCAGCCGACGGGCTTCGCGAGCCTCGACCTCTACTACGGCCCCATGAACCCCAACGCCGGCTACGCCATGGCTGCACGGCGACATATGGCCACCTACGGCACCACCAGCGAGCAACTGGGCGCCATCGCCGTCTCGACGCGCGCCTGGGCGTGCATGAACCCCATCGCCCAGTTCCGCACGCCGATCACGATCGAGGACCATCAGAACTCGCGCTGGATCGCGGAGCCTTTCCACCTGCTGGACTGCTGCCTCATCTCCAACGGCGCCGTCGCGGTCATCGTCACTTCCCCCGAACGCGCCCGCGACATGAAGTCCAAGCCCGCCTACGTCCTCGCCATGGCGCAGGGCTTTCCCGGCAACCTCCGCCGCGCCGGCGACATGCATGACCTCTCGACAGGCGCGGCCATCGCCGCCGAGACGCTGTTCGGCCAGCTGGGGATCACCGCCCAGGACATCGACGTCTGCGAGCTGTACGACTGCTACACGTACACCGTGCTGGTGACGCTGGAGGACTACGGCTTCTGCAAGAAGGGCGAAGGCGGCCCCTTCGTCGAGGATGGCAAGCTGGGTCCCGGCGGGAGCCTGCCGACGAATACCGGCGGCGGCGAGCTCAGCTCCTTCTACCTCTGGGGCATGACGCCGCTGTCTGAGGGCGTCATCCAGGCGCGGGGCAGCGGCGGCGAGCGCCAGGTCGACAAGCACGACCTCGTCCTCGTCACCGGCAACGGCGGCCTATTGGACTACCACGCTTCGCTCATCCTCAGCCCGGAAGCCGCGTGACTGCTGCCGGACTTTGCCGATCAGGAAGGAGACCAAGACATGACCACGGAACGAGCCGCGCCGCCCACTGGACGCCCCATTCCGGTGCCGGACGAAGCCTCCGCGCCGTTCTTCGACGCGGCGAAACAAGGCAAGCTTCTCATCAAGTACTGTCCAGCCTGCGAGCGTTACCTGGCCCCTCAGTCCGAGGCTTGCGACGCCTGTCACTCCTTGAATGTCGAGTGGCGGGAGGCGTCCGGCCGCGGCACGGTGTACAGCTTCATCATCAATCACCAAGTCCTCCATCCCGGCTTCCGGGAGGAAGTGCCCTTTAACGTCATCATCGTCGAACTCGAGGAAGGCCCGCGCTTGACGAGCAATTACGCCGGCCCGAACGAGGAAATCGAGGTCGACATGCCCGTGCGCGTCACGTTCGAGCAGGTGGGCGACGTCGCGGTGCCGAAGTGGATCCGAGCCTAGAGCGAGACGTCGGGAAGGGGCAGCTCTAGACGCTCGGCAGGATCTCCTCGGCGACGAACTGGAGCTCTTCTCGCGTCGGCGGGCTGCGGTGCTGGAGCATGATGCGGCTGACGCCCGCGTCTTCGATCTCCTTGATCTGCTCGACGATCTGCCTCGGCGTGCCCACGAGCCCCAATATCGGCGGGCGCCCTGACGGCACCCGGAAGCGTTCGGGCACCCGCGCCATCGCCGCTTCTACCCGCTTGTCGACCTCCGCCTGAGAGGCGCCGGTGATGTAACCGGCCATGACGGAGCGCTGTATGGCCGCGGGGTCGCGCTTTTCGGCTTCGCAGTGCTGCTCCAGGACCCGCAGCTTCTGGCGGTAGGCGTCCAGGCCGCCCATGATCGGGACGTTCCATTCCGTCGCATAGCGGGCGACCATGCGTAGGGTGCGCTTTTCGCCGCCGCCGCCAATGAGGAGCGGCATCGGCTGCTGCGAAGGCTTCGGATTCATCGGCGCGTCTTTCAGCCTGTAGAGCTTGCCGTCGAAATTGGCATGCTCCTGCTCGAAGAGCGCCTTGATCACCCGGATGCTCTCCTCCAGGTTGTCCATGCGCCGCTTCACCGGCGGCAACTCGATGCCGTAGGCCTCGTGCTCGGCGGCGTTCCAGCCGGCGCCGACGCCGAGGATGAACCGGCCTTCTGAAAGCTGGTCGATCGCCGCCGCCATGCGCGCCACCATCGCCGGGTGGCGGAAGGTCATCGAGAGCACGAGCGGCCCGAAGCGGATGCGGCGGCTGGCCGTGGCCGTGTAAGTGTGCGCGACCATCGTGTCCAGGGAGTCGCCCAGGCGTCCAGGCGCGAAGAAGGGGAAGAAGTGGTCGGAGCGCCAGAGGGACTCGAAGCCCAGCTCCTCCGTCCACTGAACAATGTTCTTCCACTCCGTCCAGCCGACGCCCTCCTGGCTTTCGATCATCACGCCCAGCTTCATGTCACGGCCCTTTCCAGCTGACTCGAAAAGTTGCGTCGATGTTGGGCTGCGGCCGGGGAGGCGTCAACCAGTGAGACGAGCGGCCTCTCACTCACCTATCCGTTGATCTACCCATCCACTGTCAGGCCACGGAAGACCTACTGCGCCGTCACACCCACCTTGATGCGCTCCCGCAACGCCGCTTGGGCGGCGGCGACGCGGGCGATGGGCACGCGGTACGGTGAGCAGCTCACGTAGTCCAGCCCAATGCGGTGGCAGAACTCGACCGAAGTCGGCTCGCCGCCATGCTCCCCGCAGATGCCGATTTTCAGTTCCGGACGCGTCCCCCGCCCTTTGTCGACGCCGATCCGCATTAGGCCGCCGACGCCCTCCTGGTCCAACCGCACGAAGGGGTCGACCTCGATGACCCCGCGCTCGATATACGCCGGCAGGAAGTGGGCCGAGTCGTCGCGGGAGATGCCATATGTCGTCTGCGTCAGGTCGTTCGTGCCGAAGGAGAAGAAGTCAGCGTGGCGGGCGATCTCGTCAGCGATGATGCAAGCGCGGGGCAGCTCGATCATGGTGCCCACGGTGTAGTGCACGCGCACGCCCTTTTCGCGCAGGACCTGTTCGGCCGTCTCAACCGTCAGGGCGCGCATGCGCTTCAGCTCCTCCTCGATGCCTACGATGGGAATCATGATCTCGGGAATGGCCTGGACGCCCTGGGCCGTGACATTGGCCGCCGCTTCCATGATCGCCCGCACCTGCGTCTCGTAGATCTCCGGGAAGGTCACGCCCAGACGACAGCCGCGGTGGCCGAGCATGGGGTTGAACTCCGCTAGCTCGCGGTTGCGCTGCGCGACGGCCTCCGGCGAGACGTTGAGCGCCCGGGCCACGCCTTCGATTTCTTCCTGGGTGTGCGGGAGGAACTCGTGCAGGGGCGGGTCCAGAAGGCGGATTGTGACCGGCAGGCCGTCCATGGCGCGGAAGATGCCCTCGAAGTCCGCGCGTTGCATCGGCAGGATGCGCGAAAGCGCCCGTCGCCGCCCGGCCTCGTCTTGGGACAGGATCATCTCCCGTACCGCCAGGATGCGGTCCGGCTCGAAGAACATGTGCTCGGTGCGGCAAAGGCCGATGCCCTCCGCGCCAAAGGCGCGGGCGACTTCCGCGTCGTGGGGCGTGTCTGCGTTGGTGCGCACCCGCAGCCGCCTCGCTTCGTCGACCCAGCTCATCAGCGTGGCGAAGTCCTCGTCCAGGCGGCCTTCGACGACCGGCACCGCGCCGAGCATTACCTCGCCGGTGCCGCCATCGAGGCTGATGACGTCGCCCTCGCGGACCGTAATCTGGCGCCCGTTCGAGTTCACCCGGAAGAGGCCGGCCTCGTAGTCGATCTGGAGGGCGCCGCAGCCGGCCACGCAGCAGCGGCCCATGCCGCGGGCGACGACGGCCGCGTGGGAGGTCATGCCGCCGCGCGCGGTGAGGATGCCCTGCGCCGCTTGCATGCCGTGAATGTCCTCCGGCGACGTCTCCAGGCGCACGAGGATAACCTTCTCGCCGCTCGCGGCCAGACGCTCGGCGTCGTCGGCGCTGAAGACGACCTTGCCCACGGCGGCGCCCGGCGACGCCGCCAGGCCGGTGGCAATGACGTCTTTCTTCGCGGCCGGATCGAACGTCGGGTGGAGGAGTTCATCGAGCTTGTCCGGCTCGATGCGCAGGACCGCCTCCTCCTTGCTGATCAAGCCCTCGCGCACCATGTCGACGGCGATCTTGACCATCGCCCGGGCTGTGCGCTTGCCGCTACGCGTCTGCAGCAGCCAGAGGCGGCCTTGCTGGATCGTGAACTCGATGTCCTGCATGTCCCGGTAGTGGCGCTCCAGCGTCTGGTAGACGCGCTTGAGCTCCTCGTAGACGGCAGGCATCGCCTCTTCGAGCGCCGTTTGCCCGTCGGATTTGGCAGCGATGGTAACGGGCTGGGGCGTGCGGATGCCGGCGACAACGTCCTCGCCCTGGGCGTTGACCAGGTATTCGCCGTAGAAGCGGTTCTCGCCCGTGGAGGGATCGCGCGTGAAGCCAACCCCCGTGGCGCAGTCCTCCCCCAGGTTGCCGAAGACCATGGCCTGAACGTTGACCGCGGTGCCCCACGTGTCAGGGATTTCGTAGATGCGGCGGTAGGTGACGGCCCGGGGATTGTCCCAAGAGCCGAACACGGCGCCGATGGCGCCCCAGAGCTGCTCCCAGGGGTCCTCCGGGAACCGGACGCGCTTTCGCTTCCAGATCTCTTCCTTGAACTCGGCCACGAGTTCCTTGAGCGCGGAAGCCGGCAGCTCCGTGTCCAGGTGGACGCCGAGGCGCTGCTTCTTGGCCTCGAGCAACGCCTCGAAGGGGTCGATTTCGCGGCCCTCCGGTTTCAGCCCCAGGACGACGTCGCCGTACATGGAGACGAAGCGGCGGTAGCTGTCGTATGCGAAGCGCTCATCCCCGGTCTCCCGCGCGAGGCCCTCGGCCACGGCGTCGTTCATGCCCAGGTTGAGGACGGTATCCATCATGCCGGGCATGGAGACGCGGGCTCCGGACCGGACGGAGAAGAGGAGCGGGCGTTCGGGGTTGCCGAAGCGGCGGCCCAGGAGGTTCTCGACGAAGCGCACCCCCTCGCGCACCTGCTCCTCGAGGCCAGGCGGGTACTGACGGCCTCGCTCGTAGTAGGCGGTGCAGACCTCGGTGGTGATCGTGAACCCGGGAGGGACCGGAATACCGAGGTTGGTCATCTCGGCGAGGCCGGCGCCCTTGCCGCCGAGGAGGTCGCGCATTTCCGCGGAGCCATCGGCGCGGCCGTTGCCGAAGAGGTAGACGTACTTCGCCGCCGTCTGCGACGCGGTGGGACTTTGTGCTGTCGTCATCGTCAGGGCCTCGCGAGGAAGTGAACCGGCGCTCCCGGGCCGGAGCGCCTCGACT
>DATMBD010000261.1:0-3947 GCA_035559355.1 Dehalococcoidia bacterium | reverse complement strand
ATAGGGACCGGCCGGTCCTCGAGCGCGGCGCGGACGATGTTCGGGATCGCGTGCGTCTCCGGCCGGCAGAGCTCGTTGGGACCGTAGGGATTGAAGTAACGAAGGATGGTGGCATCGAAGCCGTAGAGACGGTTGTAGACGGCGACGAAGGCCTCGGCAGCGATCTTCGTGGCCCCGTAAGGGTTCGACTGGATGCCCAGCGGGTCTTCTTCGCGAAGCGGCAGGCCGCGCGGCAAGCCGTAGACAGTAGCGGAAGACGAGAAGATGATCCGGCTCACGCCGGCCGCGCGCATCGCCTCCAGGAGGCGTACCGTGTTGACGACGTTGTTCTCCGCGAACGCGACGGGCCGCTCAACCGACTCCGGTACCGGAACCAAGGCTGCCAGGTGGATTACCGCGTCGTGACCCGGCAGAGCTTCCGCGAGGCGGGCCTGGTGCCTGATATCCGCCTTCACGAAAGCGGCTCCCTTCGGGACAAGGCGGCGATGGCCCGTGGACAGGTTGTCGTAGACGGTTACCTGGTGACCCGCGCGGAGAAGGACGTTGCAGACGTGACTGCCCAGGAAGCCAGCGCCGCCCGTGACGAAGACGCGCATGCATGCATCGTAACCCGCGCCGGCGTTGAGCCGCGAAAACGGGAGGACTCCCGATGCTGACGGCAGGGGAGCGGCATTAACCTTTTCGCGTGAGAGGCCGTTCTAAAGATAGGGCGCTCCCCATTGGGAGTCGGTTGGTCGCGTCCGCAATGGGCGCAATAGACGCGGGAGCAGCGAAGGGATATCATTGGCGCGTTTTAGCCTTCCCGGGAACAGGATGACAAAGTCGCTCTCGGGGTCTGACGGCGGCTCCGCATGGGAGCCCCAGCGCCTGGTCATCGAGGCTGCGCAGGCCGGTGACCTGGAAGCCCTCGCGACCCTATACGACACGCACATCAATCAGGTCTACCGCTACGCGCTGGCGCGGCTGGGCAACGTCCAGGACGCAGAGGACGTGGCCGAGGAGATCTTCCTCAAGATGCTCAACGGACTGCCCAACTACGAGTGGCGCAAAGTGCCGTTTGCGGCTTGGCTGATGCGCATCGCCCGCAACGAAGTGATCAGCTTCGCCAGGCGGAACGGAAAGCGAAACCACCACGGGGAGCTGCCGGAGGACCTCCTGGACCGCGGCAACAATGACCCCGTAGAGAACGCGGAGCGCCAGCTGGCGCTCGAAGACCTTCGCATGGCCGTCGAGCTGCTGCCGGAAGCGCAGCGGGAGGTCATCATCCTTCGCTTCGCCGCCGGGCTCTCGGTGGCGGACACGGCCAGGGCGCTGGGCAAGCGCGAGAACAACGTCAAAGTGCTGCAGCACAAGGGCATGCAGCGCCTGCAGGTGCTCATGGCCCCTAAATATCCCGAACTGGCGCAGAGGCAGCCATGAGCAGACCAGAGATCGACCAGCTGCTCGAGGACTGCCTGGCCCGCTTCGACGCCGGAGCAACGCCGGAGGAGTGCCTGGCCGCGTACCCGACCCGCCGCGCAGAGCTGGAGCCACTGTTGCGGCAGGCGTTGGCGCTGCGAGTCGCGTACGCAAGCGAGCCCAGCCCGGAGTTCAGGACAAGGCTGCGGGAACGGTTGATGTTCGCCGCCGGCCGGGACGTCTCGAAGGCGTATGACGTAGAGCCGGATCCGCGCTTCGTCAACCTTGCCCGGCACCGGTTCCTGCAAGCAGCGGGCGCCGCCGCGCAAGAGGCCCTGCGAGACGTGCCACCGCCCCGGCTTGCCTTCTGGGCCAACGCGCGGCGAAGGCTCTTGGAGGCAGCGGCGCTCTCCAGGCCGCGGCCCATGCATCGCGGCAGCGTCCTGGTGCTGCGGGCGGGAGTGTCCGCGGCCGTTGTCGTGCTGGCGGTCGCCGCCGCCGGGTTTGCCTTGTTCGCCAATGGAAACACACCGTCCGCGGACGCCCAGCTGGCAATCCTCGAAGAGAGGACGCAGGACCTCATCCGCCAGGCCCAGGCCGGTGGCGACGTTTCCGAGGTCGAGCTCCTGGAGCTCACAGCCCGGACGAACGCTCTGGCGGAGCGCCTCGATGATTCGCCGAGCTCCCCCCTCACCCAGCGCATCGATGCGGTGATCAGCAAGCAGCGCGAAGTGCTCAGCCGCGCGGCCGCTGCCGGCGTCTCGCCGCCGGTGCTGGCGCAGGCGCAACAGCAGGTCAACCAGGCGGAGGAGAAACTGCGCGCGGCAACGCCGGAGCAGCCGCCCGCCCAAAGCGCCGCGGCTTCTCAGCCCACCAGCTCGCCCAGCCCCGTCCCGGACACACCCACGCCGCGGCCGTCTCCTACCAGCACGCCGGCGGCGAGCCCGACTCCGGTCCAGCTCGAAGACGACCAAATCCTCGTGACCGTCGACCGGTCTGATGACCTGTACGGAATCAGCTGGCAGGACGTGCGCACCGCGAAAGTCAGCCTCACCGCTCCTGCAAGCTGGACGCTCG
The DNA here is from genome assembly GCA_035559355.1 of Dehalococcoidia bacterium. Lineage (GTDB taxonomy): Bacteria > Chloroflexota > Dehalococcoidia > DSTF01 > WHTK01 > WHTK01. Next base: position 1,472 of record DATMBD010000261.1, on the reverse strand, counting down.
TGGGCGTGACGCTTTCGCCCAGCGGCCTGGCGACGCTGCCCTCGCCGCACATCGTGGGCTTCAATCTCGGTCCGCCTTCGGACGTCGTGGTCCTCGTGTACATGGACACCGGCCGCGTCGTCGGCGTCATCAACGGCAAGCAGGAAGTCTTGCGCACCGACGGCCGCAGCGGCCGGGCGCTGGGCGCCGAGGAGATTCTGAAGTTGACGGAAGGCTCCGGCCTGGCCGACCTGGACGTCCTGGGGCTGGCGCGGTTCATCAACTCCATCAGGCTGACGGATTAGGCGCCCCGCACGTCCCGGATAGGGGCAGTCCCTACTGCATTTTCTCCAGATTCCAGCCGATATTTGCCACGAGGGTGTGCCCTGATCCGCATGGGTCCCTGTAGAGCCCACCCAGGGAGGGATAACGATGGTTCAAGCGGGGTCACCGGTGGACTACGATGACGGCGTGGACGGGAAGTCCGAGTCGACGTGGGCTCGCCTTATCCGCAACGCGGTAAAGGAATTCGTGGGGAACATAACCGACTCGTCGCGCCAGCTGGCGGGCGCGGCGGAACGCTTCGCGGCGGACTCGCTGCACCTGATCGGCGAGGCGACGGACAGGGCTCAGGAAGCCGCCGCAACCAGCGCAAACATGGCGGAGGCCGCCCGGCGCTCTGCCGACGAGGCGCAGAGCGTCGCCGAGTCGCTCCAGCTTGCCGTCGCGGAGGCGATGGAGCGCATCCACGCCGAGACCCGCGCCCGGGTCGACGAAGCTGTCTCGCAGGCCCGGCAGGCGCAGGAGCTGGCCGAGCGCGTCAAGGCGGAGTTGCAGGGCCAGGTCCAGGAAATGGTGACGCGCATCGAGCGCTCAACCGGCAACAGCCAGGAAATCGTGAGGGCAGCGCAGGAGGCAAGCGAGGAGGTGCGCCGCGCCGCCGAGCGCGTGGCTGAGTCGGCGAGTTCCGTGGACGCGGCCGTAGCGCTGGCGCAACGCGCCGCAGAAGAGGCGAAGCAGGCAGCCGAGCGCATAGACCAAAGCATCGGCGCGGTGACGGCTGCCGTCGCCGGCGCGCAGCAGGCAGCTGAGGAAGCGAAGCGGGCCGCGGAACAGCCTCAGGTCGACGTCTCCCTTCAGGACGACACCCGCAGCCTCATCGCCCGCCTGGAAGAGGACTATCAACTCCTGACCTCGCTGGTACAGGAGCTTTCAAGCCGCCTTGGCTCTCTGACGCGGGTGGCCGCCGAGCAAAGCGGCGATGCCAGCGTCCCCGCCTCGCAACAAGAAGCGCTCGCGCCATCCGCCCTTCAGACGCAGCCGGAGCCACCCAGCCCCTGGCTCTACGAGGCGCCCGGCCCGTCGCCTCAGGAAGAGCCAGGCGTCTCCGCCTGGGCCGCGGTCGAGGCCGAAGACGCGACGTTCGCCCCCAACGCCCAGCTCTCGCCCGAGGCCGAGGAAGTCGCGTCGGAGCCGCCGGCCGAAGCGCATGC
>DATMBD010000260.1:0-3797 GCA_035559355.1 Dehalococcoidia bacterium | reverse complement strand
TCCGGGTACTCGTCTCGGAACGTGAGCAGGCAGGATGGCTCCGTCCCAACGATGGGCACGCCGCGGCGCGCGTAGGGCAGGAGGGCCTCGACGTTTTTGCGCGCCCAGCGCTTCGCCGTCGAAAGCAGGCCCTTCGAGACGGCCGGCCGGCCGCAGCAGACGACGCCTGAGACGAGGACGACGCCGTATCCCAGCGCCTCCAGCAGGCGCACGGCCGCCTGGCCCACCTCCGGATGGAAGTAATCCGTGAACGTGTCGTGGAAGAGCACGGCCTCGCCGCGCACCGGCGCGCCACCGCCCGGCCTTCGTCGCCTGCTCCTGAACCAGCGCGGGAACGTTTGGGCGGCGAAGGCCGGGAGCGGCCTCTCGGCGTGGATGCCGCCGAGTCGCGCCAGGAGCGCCCGTACAGCCCCTTGCCTCGCGGCCAGGTTCGCTACAGGCGCGAAGGGGGCAGTCAGCCGCGCCAGGGTGCTGATGTGGGCGAAGAGCCGCGCCCGCAGCGGTACGCCCCGGGCCAGGTTTCGCTGCGCCAGCACCTCATACTTCAGCTTCGCCATGTCGACGCCGGAAGGGCACTCCGACTTGCACGCTTTGCACTCGACGCAGAGGTCCAGCGCCTCGAACAGGCGGTCGCCGGTCAGTTCGGCGTGCGGAAGCGTCCCCGCGAAGGCGTAGCGCAAGAGGTTGGCGCGGCCCCGCGTCGAGTGCTCCTCCTCCCGCGTGACCATGAACGAAGGGCACATGCCGCCTTCGAACTTGCGGCAGGCCCCCTGGCCGTTGCACTGCTCCGCCGCCCGGGCTATGCCGCCCTCATAGCTGAAGTCCAGGAACGTGGGCGGCTCCCAGTTGCGCGTCTCCGGGCCCAGGCGCAGGTTGTCCCCGAAGGCAGGCGTGTCGATGATCTTGCCGGGATTGAGCAGGCCTTCGGGGTCGAAGGCCCGTTTGACCTCCCGAAAGGCGTTCGTGAGCGTCGGGCCGAACATGCGCTCCGTGAACACGCCGCGGACGATGCCGTCCCCGTGCTCGCCGCTGAGGCTGCCGCCGAATTCGAGGACGAGATCCGCCACCTCAGTGGCGATCTGCTCCATCTGACGCAGACCCTCTCGCGTCTTCGAGTTGACCATGGGCCGGATGTGCAAACAGCCGACGCTGGCGTGGCCGTAGTAGGCGGCGGTGGTGCCGTGGCCGCTGACGATTTCCTGGAAGCGCTTGATGAACTCCGGCAGCTTCTCCGGCGCCACCGCCGTGTCCTCCACGAAGCCCACCGGCTTGGCGTCGCCGCGCACGCTCATGATCAGCCCCAGGCCCGCCTCCCGCATGCGCCACATGTCGCGTTGGGCCGCTGCATCCGTGGTGGTGACGGTTGCGTAGCCCAGGCCGCGGCGTTTGAGGTCCGCGTCCAGCGCCTCCAGCTTCGCCACGACCTCGGCCTCCGAGTCCCCGGCGAACTCGATGAAGAGGATGCCGCCGGGATCGCCCTGGACGAACGCCGCCAGTCGCTTGAAACCAACGCTCGCCCGGCAGCGCGAGACGATGACGTCGTCCACGAGCTCGATGGCGGAGACGGGGTGCTCGAGGCCGGCTACGGTCGCCTCGGCGGCCTCGACCAGCGTCCGGAAGTGCACCGCGGCGATGCCCTTGACCTTCGGCAGGGGGTGAAGCCGCAGCTTCGCCTCGGTGACCACAGCCAGCGTCCCTTCCGAGCCCACCACCATGCGCGCCACGTCCATGGGGCCGCTGTCGTTGACGAAGTCGTCCAGGTTGTAGCCGGAGACGCGGCGCATGATCTTTGGGAAGCGGCGCGCGATCTCCTTATGCTGCTCGACGCCGATGCGCCGCAGCTCGCGGTAGACGTGGCCTTCGAGGCTTTGAGCGCGGAGCTTCGCCTCCAGCGCTGGGCCGTCCAGCCGCTCGAAGACAGCGCGGGTCGCGTCGGAGAGGACGGTCTCGACCGAGAGGACGTTGTCGATCGTCTTGCCGTAGACGATGGAATGGGCGCCGCAGGAGTTGTTGCCGACGCCGCCGCCGATGGTCGCGCGGTTTGCCGTCGAGGGGTCGATGCCGTAGAGGAGGTTGTGGCGTGCCGCCAGCCGGTTCAGCTCCGAGAGCACGATCCCGGGCTGGACGCGCGCCCATCCTTCCTCGACGTTGAGCTCGAGGAGGCTGGCCATGTCGCGGGAGAAATCGAGGACGATGGCGTGGTTGACGGTCTGGCCGGAAAGACCCGTCCCGCCGCCGCGGGGGAGCACCGGCACGCGCGCTTCGCGCGCCACGCGCAAGACGTGCTGCACGTCCTCCGGTCCCGCCGGGAAGACCACGCACACCGGCTCCATCTGATAAAGGGACGCGTCCGTGGCGTACAGAAGCCGGTTGTAGCGATCGCCGCGGGCCTCGCCGCGGAGGCCCCGCCGCAGGTCTTCCAAAATCGCTGCGCGGTCGGCTTCCGAGAGGTCGCGGGCGCGCTGGACGGTGGGAGCAAGGGGCGCTGCGTTCACGTCTGAACGCTAGCAGGCGCGAGGCATGGGGGCAAACGGGAGGCGCTAGACCTGGCGCTCGCCATCGCTGACGACACGGCCGCCGATCTCGGCGAACCCTCCTGCCGCAGGCCGCGCGAAGACCACCGACCCCCGCCCCTGCACGATCGTCAGCGGCCGGCCGATGAGCGCGGCGAGGCGCAGCGCGCCCGAACCCGTCGCTTCGTCCTCCGGAATGCCGAGACGCGAGGCGAAGACCCGAGCCCGTACGCGGCCGGCCGCTTCGTCCTGCCAGGCCCAGAACTCGTGCAGGTCGTACTCGGGCGCCGGCGGCCCCCCGAGCGCTTCAACCTCCGAGGGTTCCCTCATCTGCACGAAGCCCCAGTCGGGCGCGTCTTCGACGCGGGCGCGGACCCAGGTGACGCAGCCCTCCTGCCAGACAGCAACCGGGCCGGCGAGGACAGGCCGCAGGGCGTTCACTGCGTAGCCCAGGCGCGACAGGAGCCACGCGGTTCCGACAAGGGGGTGGCCGGCGAGCGCGATCTCCTCGGCGGGCGTGTGGATGCGGATGCGGCCTTCGGCGGCGTCCCCCACGAAGACCGTCTCGCTGAAGTTGAGACTTCTCGCGATTTCCTGCCGCTCCTCGGGCGGCATGGCGGCCGCGTCGAGTACGACGCCAAGGGGATTTCCGTGCCGCCCCTCTTCATCGACGAACACGCGGACGACGTGGACGAGCATGAGCCGCGCAGCAGGCGGGAGCTAAAGCCGGTGCTGGAAGTCGTAGGCCGAGGCCGTCAGCCGCTCTTCGATGCGCGAGGCGATGGCGTCCACGAGCGAGGCGCCGACCATGGACGAGACCACCTCACGCAAGCCGCGCCTAGGCTTCATCCAGACGGGCTTGCGGGGAGCGTTCCCCATCTCCGCGGCGAGGTCGATGGCGCGCTCCAGGTCGCCGAGCTCGTCGACGAGGCCGCGTTCGGTGCACATTCGCGCTGTGAAGATCTCGCCGGTCGCAAGCTCCTTGACCTTCGCCTTGTCCATGCCCCGGCCCTCGGCCACCGCGTCCAGAAACTGGTCGTACAAATCGTCGACGAGGCTCTGTTCCTTCTGCTTCTCCTCAGGCGTCGGCTCCCGGAACATGCTGCCCATGTCCTTGAGGCGGTCGGACTTCGTGATGTTCATCTTCAGGCCCAAACGCTCCATTGCCTCGTAGACCAGCGGCCGCATGGAGATGACGCCGATCGAGCCGATGATGGCGCTGGGGATGGCGACGATGCGCGTCGCCGGGCAGGCGAGCATGTAGGCACCTGAGGCCCCCACGCC
>DATMBD010000259.1:0-5426 GCA_035559355.1 Dehalococcoidia bacterium | reverse complement strand
CTTCCCCCACACGTTGCCGGGTCTCCCGACCCCGGCGTCATGCCCGAAAGCCGGCCCCGCGTTTCCGCTTGGAAGCGCAATGGTTAAACGGGACCATGCCGACCTCACCCCTGCCTGCCGGCATCCCCTCTCCGTCCACGGAGAGGGGACCGAAGGACGTAGCCGGGGTCTCCCGACCCCGTCATGCCCGAAGCTTCCCCCACACGTAGCCGGGGTCTCCCGACCCCGGCGTCATGCCCGAACCTTCCCCCACACGTTGCCGGGTCTCCCGACCCCGGCGCCAACCCGAACCTCCCCCACACGTTGCCGGGTCTCCCGACCCCGGCGTCAACCCGGACCCCTGCGTCATGCCCGAAGTTCCCCCACACGTAGCCGTGGTCTCCCGACCCCGGCGTCACCCATTTCGCCGGCGTTTTCTGCCCCTTCACGCCCCGGCGATAGAATTGGTCGTCATCCGGCCAGATTCGAGACCAGAGGAGGCCCGCAATGAGGGACGCCGTCATCTGCACGCCCTTGCGCACCCCCGTCGGCCGCTACAACGGCGCGCTGAAGGATGTCGACGCGGAGACGCTGGCGTCGCTCGTCGTCAAGGCTGTCGTCGAGCGATCGGGAATCGACCCGCAGGCGATCGACGACTGCATCCTCGGGCAGGGGTATCCCAGCGGCGAATCGCCCGCCATCGGCCGCACCGCCGCCCTGCGGGCCGGCCTGCCTGTCGACATCCCAGGCACTCAGGTCGACCGCCGCTGCGGCTCCGGCCTGCAGGCGATTTGCCTGGCGGCGATGGAGGTGCAGACGGGCGTCGCGGACGTGGTCCTGGCGGGCGGCGTCGAGAGCATGAGCAACGTGGAGTTCTACGCCACGGGTCTGCGCGCCGCCGGCAGGCGCGGCCACATCACGCTCATGGACCGGTTGGACCGCGGCCGCGTGACGGCGGGCAGCGCGCTTTATCCAATCGAAGGCGGCATGCTGGAGACGGCGGAAAACCTGCGCCGCAAGTACGAGATCAGCCGCCAGGAGCAGGACGAATACGCCCTTCGTTCCCACCAGCGCGCCGTCGCTGCCTGGGACGCAGGCAAATTCGACGCCGAAATCGTCCCGGTCACGGTCGTCACGCGTACGGGCGAGACCGTCGTGAGCCGCGACGAGCATCCTCGCGCCGACACCAGCCTGGAGAAGCTGGCGGCGCTTCGGCCGGTCCGCATCCGTGAGGACCCAGAAGCGACGGTCACGGCGGGGAACGCCAGCGGCGAAAACGACGCGGCCGCCTGCTGCATCGTCACCACGCCGGAGCGGGCGCAGGAGCTGGGGCTGCGGCCCATGGCCAAGCTCCTCGGCTGGGCCGTCGCCGGCGTCCACCCCGCCTACATGGGCCTCGGCCCCGTCCCCGCGACGCGGAAGCTGCTCGACCGCCTCGGCATGTCCCTCGACGACATGGACCTCATCGAGCTGAACGAAGCGTTCGCAGCCCAGGTGCTGGCCGTCACCCGCGAGTGGGGCTTCCAGGAGGCCGACTTCGACCGCCTGAACGTCAACGGCTCCGGCATCTCCATCGGCCATCCCATCGGCGCGACGGGCGGGAGGATCATGGCCACGCTCCTTCATGAGATGGCGCGGCGGGACGCGAATCTTGGCCTGGAGACGATGTGCATTGGCGGCGGCCAGGGCATCGCCGCGGTCGTCCAGCGCGTCTGACGGGGGAGGCTGTTTCCTGCTTTGCCGAAGCCTTATCTTTTTCCGGAGGCAGGACGGCCAGTCCGCGCTTCGTTTGACACCCGAAAAAGGCCATTCCTAGAATGATTCCCGGCCCGGAGGTAGCCGCCCCTATGCGCAAAGACATGATGGACATCCTCGTGTGCCCCGTCTGCAAGGGGACGCTTACCTTGAAGATCGACAAGGAAGAAGGCGAGGAAGTGATCGAAGGTTCGCTTCACTGCGCCCACTGCAACGAGTCCTACCCGATCACGGAATCGATCCCGAACCTGCTGCCGCCCGAGCTGCGCCGCGCCATGGAGGCCGGGCAGGCCCGATGAACCGCGCCCAGACAACCGGCATCGTCCTCATAGCCGGCGGGGCTTTGCAGCTACTTCTTTTCCTGTACGGGACGCTGCGGCGGAGCTACGCCGCTCTCGCCCTGCCGGTGACCGCCGCCATGCTCGCCCTTACGGCCCTCACCTTCTGGGTCGGCTGGACCATGCTGACCATGGAGGAGGAAGACGAGGAGGAGCCCGCGGTGCAGCCGGTGCAGCCAGCTAGGGAATAGACTCCCAGCCTACCTCCGCGATCCTCACCAACCCGTCCTCACCTACCCGCCTGAGGACATCGACCAGCTTTTCGCCGGTGGCCGGGTGGGTCAGGTCGGCGTCGAGATCCAGGAGCGGTCGCAGAAAGAACGCCCGCTCCTCAAGGCGCGGGTGAGGCACGCTCAGTTCCGGCAGATCGATCACTTGGTCGTCATATAGCGCGATGTCGATGTCGATGGGCCGCGGCGCCCAGCGTTCGCCGCCATAACGGCCGATCTCGCGCTCGATCTGCTTCACGTGCCTGAGCAAGGCGTCTGGCCTCAAACCCGTGACGATGCGGCAGGCGGCGTTGAGGTAAGGCGGCGGCGGAGCAGGCGGCTGCGGCGGCGATTCGTACAGCGCCGACACGGCCTCGACGCGGGCCAGCGGGGCCAGCATGCGCAGCGCCATCGCCATGTTCGCCTGGCGGTTGCCCAGATTCGATCCGAGGACGAGGTAGATGCCCGCCATGCGTTTCAGATCCCGACTCCGGCCGGTGGACGAACGGCGATTTCCCCCAGCGCTGGCATCAGCTTGCCTCGAAGCGGCCGCGGACGATGGCGTCCGTCATCCTGCAGACCTGACGCATCGCCGCCACGTCGTGGACGCGGACGATGTCGGCCCCGTTCGCTATCGAAATCGCCACCGTGGCGGCCGTGCCCCAGACTCGCTCGCCCTCGGGTAAACCCAGCACCACGCCGATGGTCGACTTCCGCGACGTGCCCGTGAGCAGCGGCAGGCCGAGTTGCTTCAGTTCGCTCAGGCGCCTCAGCATCTCCAGGTTCTGCTCCACCGTCCAGCCGAAGCCGAAGCCAGGGTCCACGATCAACCTGTCTCGCGCCAGACCGGCCGATTCTGCGATTCGCACGCTTTCCTCGAAGCCTGTTTTAATGTCGAAGATGACGTCATGGAACTCGCGGCCGCGCTGGTTGTGCATCACTACAGCCGGTGCGCCGTAACGCGCGGCCAAAGCGGCCACCTCCGGGTCGTAGCGGAAGCCCCAGATGTCGTTCACGATATGCGCGCCCGCCTCCAGCGCTTCCTTCACGACCGGCGCCCGGTAGGCGTCGACGCTCACGGGCAGCGAAACCGCTGCCGCGATGGCGCGGACGGCGGGAACGACTCGCTGAATCTCCGCCTCCACGCTGAGCTCTTCGAACCCGGGCCGCGTCGACATCCCGCCCACATCGATGATGTCGGCGCCTTCTTCCTCCAGGCGCCGCGCCTGGGCGACGGCGTCGTCCACGCTCGCCAGCCCATCGCCCGAGAACGACTCCGGCGACACGTTGACGATGCCCATGATGTACGTCCGCTTCCCCCACTCGAAGCGGCGGGAACGGACGGTGAGCCCGGAGGCGAAGGGCGCGGTCACGCCCTCATCTTAGCCTTCCGCTGGCCTAAGGAAGAGCCGCGCTCACCCGCGGAGGGCGCCAACAGGCAGACGCAGGGGGGCGGTGCCTTCCCCTGCGCTGCCTACGGAGGGACCGCGCGAGGCGCGTCTGGAATGGCCTGGCGGTCAGTGCAGCTGCATCACGGTGGCGATCTCCCCTGGCATCGAACGCGTCAGGTCGATGACGGCGCCGACTGGGGTCTGCAGCTCGAGCGTCCAACGCGAGTTCGCCGTGATCGTCGGGGGGCCGGAGCCCCCGTCGATGTCCGAGATCGCGACCGTGATCACGAACAACTCGCCCGGCTCCAGCAGGTTGTCGGCGTCGCCGACGATGACCGTGACCGTGTAAGGGACGTCGTTGTCGTTGATCGTCGCGTCGCGGTAGGCGATGACGGTGCGCTGCGACGTGGCGGCCGGGTCCAGCGGAACGGGATCGCCGCCGGCCGTCGTGGCCACGGCGAACTGGATCGTCTCCACGTTAGGTGGCGTTGCGGTCGCGATCACGCCGCCGCGTACCTCCATGGTGCCCCGCGCCTTTTGCAGCCCGGCGAAGACCGTCTCTTTGCCGCGCTCGGCGCTGAAGATGCCCGTCGTGAGGACGATGAACGCGAAGACCGTGGCCACGACGACGAACGCGATCAGGATGATCGCGGTCTCGAGGCCGGTGATGCCCTCTTCGCCCGCCCGGACGGCCCTGACTCCTCTCTGGATAAGCGGCTTCATATTCCCTCCGTCTGCGAAACAACGCCGGCCGGAGCCGACGTTGTCTTATCGGGAATCGCCGGCGCCGACTTTAGGGGTTTCGCTTAGGCCGGCGCGCCCGGCGGGAGGGAGGGACGCTCAGCGCGGAGGCTGCGCGACGCTGTCGAGGCTTAGCTGGTCGAAAGCTTAGACGCAGCCAGTTCCTTCTCACGTGCCAAACGGGAGGTCCCAAGACTGTCGCTAGTCCAGAACGACAGCACTCACCGAAGATATGGGCGGCAGGTCGGCCGTGATCCTGCGCCAAGTCTCGCCCTCGTCGGCGCTGGCGTATACCTGGCCGGTGTTCGTGCCGAAATAGACGCCGGCAGGCTCCAGCGCGTCGACGCTCATCGCCTCTCGGTACGTACCCATGTAGGCGCCTTCCTGCGGCAGACCTCTGCTCAACGGCTGCCAGGTTCTGCCTGCATCAGCCGTCCGGTAGACGCGCAGCTTGCCCTCGGGGGGACAGCGGAATTCGGCCCCCTGGAGCGGAACCACGTAGGCCGTATCCGGATCGCGCGGGTGGGCCGCCATGACCATGCCGAAGTCGGAGGGCAGGCCCTCGGTGATGTCCTGCCAGGTCTCGCCGCCGTCGTCGCTGCGATAGGTGCCCCAGTGAGACTGGGCGTAGAGACGGTCGCCGTCGCCCGCCGCGCGGACCAGGTGGTGGACGCACTGGCCGACTTCAGGGTAGGTCGCGGCGTTGCTGTCGTATTTTGGCCAGGACGTTCTTCAGATTGCGGTTCATCGCCTGCCAGGTGCGGCCGCCGTCTCGGGTCCCGAACACGCCGGCTGCAGAAATGGCCACCCACATGCGCTCGCGGTTGGACGGGTCGAGGACGATGGAATGGACGATGAGGCCCCCTGCGCCAGGCATCCATTTGTCACGGCTGGAGTGGTTGTTGAGAGCCTCGTTCTCCTGCCAGGTAATGCCGCAATCGTCCGACCGGAAGAGGCAACCGGGATCGGCTCCGCAGAAGAGCACGCCTTCCTCGCCGGCGCGTCCCGGTTCG
>DATMBD010000258.1:0-2152 GCA_035559355.1 Dehalococcoidia bacterium | reverse complement strand
GAGGACGGCCGCGAGGAGGTCGTGCCGCTTGCCGGTCAGACATGCCTGAGCATCCCCAGGGGGACCGCGTTCCAGTTTCGCTGCCTCGGCGACGAGCCCCTGACGGCCGTGGCGGTGACGATGCCTCCGTGGCCGGGCGAGGGCGAGGCCTACGAAGTCCCCGGCCCCTGGGAAGCGAAGTTGCAGTGATGGACATAGACCTGAAGGCGTACATCCGCGACGTGCCCGACTTTCCAGAGCCTGGCGTCCTCTTCCGGGACGCGACGCCGCTGCTGCACGACCCAACGGCGTTTCGCGCTGCGCTGGACGGCCTCACGGACTACGCATCGTCGCGCTCGCCGAACGCGATCGTGGGCATCGAATCGCGCGGATTTCTCTTCGGAGCGCCGGTCGCCGCCCACCTCGGCCTGCCCTTCGTGCCCATACGCAAGCCGGGCAAGCTCCCAGCCGCGCGCATGAGCGTGGAGTACTCCCTGGAGTACGGCGCTGGCCAGCTCGATATCCACGCCGACGCCTTGAGGCCGGGCGATTCCGCCGTGATCATCGACGACCTGATCGCCACAGGCGGGACGGCGGCGGGGGCCGCCCGCCTGGTCGAATCGCTCGGCGCTCGTGTTGCCGGCTTGGCGTTCCTGATCGAACTCACGAGCCTCGGCGGTCGGGCGCAGCTTGCGGGTTACGACGTCTTCGCGCTTATCGCGTTCGATTGAGACCAGACCTGTCGAAGGCGCTTGACAGTCCGTAAGGGAACGCTTACAGTTCCGCCATTACGAAAGGAGGCAGCGCCATGTCCGAGGCGAACAAGAACGTCGTGCGGCAAATCGAGGAGGCGTGGAACGCCAATCAGCTGGACCGACTGGACGCGTTGTTCGCGCCTGATTTCGTCCAGCACAGCGGCCCCCCGGCGCAACTGGGGACGGGACTGGCGGCGGCCAAGATGGCACACCAGATGACCATGCAGGCCTTCCCGGACCGCAAGACGGCCGTGCAGGACATCATCGCCGAGGGCGATCAGGTGGCCGTGCGCGTGCGCATGACCGGCACCAACAGCGGCGGCATGCCGTGGCTGAACATCCCGGCGAACGGCCGCCCGGTCGACATCGAATGGATTAGCATCTACCGCCTGCGGGACGGCAAGGTCGTGGAGCACCGGGCGACGATGGACCTCATGGGCCTCATGCAGCAGCTGGGCGCGGTTCCTTCCTCGCCCTAGCAACAAACGGGGACGCCTTCGGGCGGGCGTCCCACCTCGCATTGTCCTGCATGCCGTTGGCATCGCTCCAATACGGGGCGACAAGTCCCCGCGTGCGCTTCTTCGGTTGGTCACATTAACCTCAGGACCTCGCGAGGCATCCGGGTTTCATCCCCGCACCCCTCGGGCGTAAACTGAGGCCGCCCCGCGTTTTGCGAAGGAGGCATAGACGTGTACGGCACCATAGCGCTCATGCGGCCGAAGCCCGGCCAGGAAGACGCCCTCAAGGCTCTGTTCGAACGGTGGTGGACCGAACGCCGCCCGAAGGTCAAGGGCGCCATCGCCAGCACGATCTACCGCAACGTCAGCAACCCTTCCGAAATCATGGTCGCCGTCGTCTTCGACAGCGAGGAGAACTACAAGGCCAACGCCGAGGACCCCGAGCAGGACGCCTGGTACCGCCAGCTGCGAGACCTGCTGGAGGCGGACCCGCGCTGGATTGACGGCGAAATCCTGGACCACAAGCACGTCTAGCCGGATGACCGCGCATAGAGAAATCGAGCCTGGCATCGCCGGATATCTGCAGTCGCATCGGGTTGGCGTCCTCGCCACGCTGCGGAAGAACGGCCCGCCGCAGCAGACGCTCGTCGCTTACCACTTCGATGGGACGAATTTCGCGATCAGCGTCCGCGGCTTCTCCGTCAAGGCCAAGAACCTCCGCCGTCGGCCGGAGGCATCGCTGGCCGTCATCGACGGGACGACGCAGTTGATCGCGACGGGTCGCGTCCAAATCGTGGACGACGAGGCGGAGGTCTTGCGGCTCAACCTGGAGCGCCTGAAGCTAATCTCGACACGGAACGAAACGGACGAGGAGATGGCGCGCCGCCTCCGCGAGGAGCAGCGGGTAGTCCTTCTCCTCACCCCGGACCGCTTCTATCCACCGAACCTGACGTGAGGAGA
>DATMBD010000257.1:0-3429 GCA_035559355.1 Dehalococcoidia bacterium | reverse complement strand
GCCTTCGACCGTCGCCACGACCACTGGGAAGTACTCCGGCTTGCAGCCCGCCATCACGGCGTTGATGGCCGCGGCCTCCACGGTGCACTGCATGTTCGTCTCGTTGAAGGTGATCAGGACCTCGTCCGGGTCGCGGCCCACCGTTTCGATGAACTGCCTCACGACCTCGGGCCGCGGCGGTACCACCGGCAAGCCGTCCGTGAGGCCCTTCTCGAAATACATCTCGATTGCTTCGAAGGCATCCACGCTTTCGAAAGTGGCTGCAGCCATGTCGGCCTCCCCTCGCTTCGATTCGAGATTTGACAAAGAGATGGTGGCGCGGCGCGTCCCTGCCTCGCAAGCGCGTTCCTTGGGCCGAAAGCCGGTGGCTACCGCTAGGGCGCCAGGGCCGCGTCCGGCACGCGCGCCCCGCGCACGATGAGGCGCTTGTCGTACTCGCGGACGGAGCGGTCGAAACTGCCGCCGCAGGTGATCAGCGTGATCGCCTCGTAAGGCGTAGGCCCCACGATCTCGGCGATGGGCGCATCGTCGGCGTCGTAGTAGGTCAGCGAGACCACCTGATAGTGATAGACGCTACCGTCTTCTAGGTAGACCTGAATGTCGTCCCCTTCCTTCAGGTCGCGCAGGCGCCAGAAGACGGCTGGGCCGTAATTGACGTAGTCGACGTGTCCGGCCATGACGATGTTGCCCTTTGCTCCCGGCCGGCCGGAGAAGTTGTACCAGGCGACGGTCTTGGGGCCCGGCGGGTCCTGCATGGCGCCATCCGGCCTCACGCCCATGACCGTGATCGGCGCGTCGACGCCGATTCGGGGTACCGCCAGCTTGACGAAGGCGGACGTGTTGGCCTGCGGCTCGGGCGTCGGCGTCGCTGCCGCGGGCTCCGGCGGCACCCAGCCGTCGAAGTTCTCGATGCTGAAGACCGTTTCGCCGGTATCTGGTTCCTGCTGGGGCAATCCCCAAACCAGCAGAAAGACGGCGAAGACCGTCGCCGCCAAGCCGATCGTGAATAGCACGCCCGCCGCGATCTTGCGAGCCTTCATGCGCCTCCGCCGGACGTCTCCGGCATCATTCGTCCTGCCGGAAATGAGATCCGGCATTTACAGGATCGTCGCTCGTCCTAGGAAAGTAAAGTAACGAGCGCTGCCCCCGTCGGCTGCCGATCGGCTAGTATGGCCTCTGAGCCGCCGTATAGCAGCAGGAGACGACCATGCCTTTGTACAACTTCGGCGCCGGCAACCCGGACCCCGGTTCCTTCCCTTCCCAGGCCCTGGCGGAAGCGGCTGTCCGCGTCCTCGAGCGGCAGGGAGAGGCCCTGGTCACCTACCCGGACCCGAAAGGCCATCCACCCCTGCGCGAAATCGCGGCCGAGCGCTTCAAGAAGAACAACGGCATCGACCTGCCCGTGGACAACATCGCCCTGACCACGGGCTCCATGCAGGCGATCAGCCTCGTCTGCCAGGCCTTCCTCCAGCCCGGCGATTCGATCGTCACGGAGGAGTTCTCCTACTCCGGGAGCATCAACTGCTTCCGCAAGTTCGGCGTGCGCATGATCGGTATTCCGGTCGATGACGAGGGCATGAATGTCGATGCCCTGGATGAGACGCTCAAAGACCTCGCCCGCCGGGGAGAACCACTCCCCAAGTTCATCTACACCATCGCCACCAACCAGAACCCCACGGGCACCATGATGCCGGTCTCCCGCCGCGAGAAGCTCCTTAGCCTGGCGCAGTCCTATGGCATCCCCATTGTCGACGACGACTGCTACGCCGACCTCCTGTTTGGCGAGCCCGCGCCCACGAGCTTCTACGCCCTCGACCCGGACTCGGTCATATACATCGGCTCCTTCTCCAAGATCATGGGGCCGGGAATGCGACTGGGGTTCTTCGCCGCAAAGGAGGAGACCCTGGCGAAGGTGCTCTACTGGAAGATCGATGGCGGCACGAACAACTTCGCCGCCTACGTCACGGCGGAGTACCTCAAGGATCACCTCTGGGATCACGTCGCCGAGATCAACGCCATCGTCAAGAGCAAGCTGGACACCGTCATCGAGCAACTCGACGCCCAGCCGGACGCGTTCCTCGGCCACAGCAACCCCAAAGGGGGCCTCTTCATCTGGGTGAAGCTCCCCGATGACGTCGACCCCGTCCGCGTCCTGGAGCTCGCGACCGAGCGCAACATCCGCTACGGCACCGGCAAGGCCTTCGACTCGCAGGGGCGGGACGTGAGATTCCTGCGCTTGGCCTTCGGCTACGCCTCCCACCGGGACTTCGAGGAGGGCTTGCCCCTCCTCGCCGATTGCGTGCGCGAGGCCCGCGCGCTAACTCTGGAGGCGCGTGTCTAGACTGGCTCCCAGGCCTTCGGCGCTTGTCCGCACGAGGAGCCGGCTCAAAGCCCTCCTCTGGCAGCTCCTGCCGGAACCCGCCCTCATCTGGACGATGCGCTTGCGCGCCCGTCTATCGCCTGCCAACCGCACCCCGGAGGAGGTCTTCACCGAGATTTACGAGGAAGGGGACTGGGGAGGCTCCGGCTTCTTCTCCGGCAGCGGCAGCCACAACGCCGAAATCGTCGCACCTTACGTGCGCGCCGTGACGGAGTGGCTCCAGGCGAACGGCGGCGAACGCATGACTCTCGTCGACCTCGGCTGCGGCGACTTCGCCGTCGGCAGCCAGATTGCACCCCACGTGGGGCGCTACGTCGGCGTGGACGTTGTCGCGCCCCTTGTCGAGGCCAACAACCGCCGCTTCGGGTCCGACCGCGTGAGTTTCGAGCGCCGTGACATCGTCTCGGACGACCTGCCGGAAGGCGACGTCTGTACCATCCGGCAGGTCTTTCAGCACCTCTCGAACGCTCAGATCGCAGAAGTCCTGCGCAAGACGGCCGGATACCGCTGGCTCATCGTCACCGACCACGAGAGCGGCCGCATGAAGGCCCCAAACCTGGACAAACCCATCGGCAGCAGCACCCGCTTGTACCTGCGCTCTGGTGTTGTCCTCACGGAACCGCCCTTCAATCTCCCGCGCGACCGCGTGCGTCGGCTGCTGGACCTGCCCGTACGCGAGAAGGTGGGACCGCTAACCCGAACCAGGGGCCGCCTCGTGACAGTGCTCGTCGCCAACGAGGTGGAGACCACAGACCGGTCCGGCTCGCTGGGGCTTCCCGAGGCTGACGCTAAGCCGCAGCCGCGATAATCTGGGGTCGTGAGGGAATTCGATCTCGTCGTCGTGGGCGCCGGGCTGGCAGGCCTCACGGCCGGCATGTATGGCGCCCGCTTCGGATTGCGGACGGCCATCGTCGACCAGATGGGCTCCGGCGGTCAGATCATCAACGTCGAAAAGATTGAGAACTTCCCCGGTTTCCCCCAAGGCATCGCCGGCTACGAGCTCGGCCCTCTCACGCAGGAGCAGGCCGAAGCCGCGGGAGCCGAGTTCG
>DATMBD010000256.1:0-11012 GCA_035559355.1 Dehalococcoidia bacterium | reverse complement strand
GCGGCGAGATGGCAAACTCGGTCAATCCCAACGCCCCCATTACTCGCGTCACCGCGCCGGACAGCAGCACGGTAGTCTTCGACCTGGCGTTCCCGGACTCCAGCCTCCTGCCGACGCTGACGATTTCGAACGTTGGCTACTTCTACCTCGTGCCGAAAGAGGGCAAGGGCGACGCCATCCCCTTCGATCGCGTCATGATCGGCGCCGGGCCCTTCATGATCGAGGAGTACTCCCCGTCCACGCGCATGGTCTTCCGCCGCAACCCCAACTTCGAGCTGCGCGACGCGGAACTCAAGCGGCCCTTCGTCGACATGGTGGAGGCGCCGATCATCCCGGACCCCGCCACCAATCTCGCCCAGTTCAGGGCCGGAAACATCTACACGGCCAACGGTCTGCCGGGCGTCACGCCGGCGGACGTCCTGCCATTGAAGGGCGAACTCCCGCAGTTGGACCTGTACAACGCCGGCATCATCTCCGATCCCCAGAAGATGATCTTCGGCGTATCCAAGGACTCGCCCTTCAAGGACAAGCGCCTCCGACAGGCGATGTTCTACGCCTGGGACCGCGACCTCTACATGGAAGCCATCTACAACATCGACGCATTCGAAGCGGCAGGCATCCCCATGGAGGTCCGCTATAATACCGCCCTGCCCTGTAACCTCCAGGGCTACCCCAACGGCACCTACGCCCCCTACTGGCTCGACCCAAAGAGCAGCGACTTCGGCCCGAACGCGAAGTACTACACGCACGACCCGGCGGAAGCCAAAAAGCTCATCCAGGCCGCCACCGGCAGGGACACGCTGGAATTCGAACACTGGTGGTCGGTGACGAATTCGTTCGGGCCCTCGACTGGCACAGCGGTCGAGGTAATCTCCGCGATGATCCAGGACGCCGGCTTTCGGCCCTCGATCAAGAACCTGACGACGCCGGAGTGGCTGGACCGGGTGCAAAACGCCCAGGCGAACTTTAACGCCGTCGTCACCGCGATCGACTCAGGCGGCCCGGATCCGGCGAGCTACCTCTTCCAGCACTACCACGCCGCGGGCACGCGCTTCGGCGGCTTCAACCCCAACGACACCGGCTGGAGAGCCGAGGGCGACCCGCGCCTCAATAGTGAAATCGAGGCGATGAAGCGGGAATTCGACGAGCGCAAGCGCGCGGAAATCGCCCACGACCTGCAGCGCTACATCGCCGAGATGGGCTACAACCCGCGTTACCCCGGCGGCACGTTCAACTTCTTCCTGCAGTGGCCCGTTCTCCAGAACACCCTGGTAATCCGCGGCGACTTTCCGCGGCAGTGGGCCAACGAATGGCTCGACCCCACGAGGCCGCCGCTGGGGACGTAGGCGGCGATTCCTCTGCGCCCCCGCGGCGGCCTGCAGCCGGACACGCACGGCGCCCCATGGCTGAAGGCAAATCGCGACAATAATTTGCAAGGTGAAAGAGTCACCTTAATTCTTTGGCAAAATTAAGCATTTTGCCTGCGAGAAGCGCGGCAAAATCAGCGGCCGAGAAATCCTTCTCGTAGGCTTCTGCGTAAGTTGATTGAAGAGGCATATGTTACTATCCTGTGGCGCCGATACATGACGCTCAAAGGCCTCATTGCAGGCCTCGGGTCGGCTAAGTCGAAAGGGGGTTGCGATCAATGTCAGGGTATTGGAACAAGCGCCTGGAGCAGCGAATAACGCGCAGGCGGGCGCTCGCCGGCGCAGGCGCCGCAGCCGCCGGCGCAGCCCTCCTCGCGGCATGCGGCGGCGACGGAGATGGCGGCGGCGAAAGCGTAAGCAGCGGCGCTCTCTACAAACCCGTCGATACCACCGAAAGCGCCAAGCGCGGCGGCGCTTGGCGCGCCAACATCAGCTCCGACCCAACGAACTTCGACGTCCACCGCTTTGACGCCACGCTGCAGCCCTTCTCCAACGTCGTCGGCTCGCAACTTTTGAAAGTCGCGCCGATCATCAACAAGAACGGCACTCCGGGCCACGAACTCGAGATCGCCCTTGCCGTCGAAGGCGACGTGGCCGAGTCCTGGGAATTTTCCGCCGACAAGCTCACGCTCACGATAAAGCTCCACCCTCAGGCGAAGTGGGGCCCGCTTTCGCCGTCCTTCCACGCCGGCGCGCCTTCCACCATCGCCGGCCGGGTCGTGGACGCAGACGATGTCGTCTTTTCCTGGGAGCGGATGGTCTCCAACCCCTTCGCAGCCGGACGCTTGGACCTCTCCTACGAGCGTTCGAAGTCCGCCCCGATTGAGAAGGTGACGAAGATCGACGACCGCACGGTCCAGTTGAAGATGGTCCGGCCGGACTCCACCGTGTTGGCTTCGCTGGCAACGTGGAATGTCGGCTACTGGTACTTGGTGCCAAAGGAGGCGCGAAATAACGCCATCGACCTGGAGAAGATGCAGTTCGGCGCCGGGCCCTTCTACATCGATCGCTTCGAGCCTTCCGTCGGCATGACGCTCAAGCGCAATCCCTACTTCGAGCTGCGCGACCCGAAATACAAGCGCCCGTTTGTCGACCAAGTCAACTTGCCAAACGTCCCCGACCAATCGGCGAGGGAAGCGCAGTTCCGCGGCGGGAACTTGTTCACGACCGGCTTCCCGTCCCTGGACGACACGCTCAAGACCAAGGCAGACATTCCATCGTTGCTGGTGCTTTCCGCGTACGCGAACCAGCCGGAGGTGCTGGAGTTCGGCTCTCACAAGGACTCGATCTGGAAGGACCAGCGAGTGCGCCAAGCCGTGTCCCTGGCCTGGAATCGGGACCTGCACACGGAGGTCTTGCTCTCCACCCAGAAGCTCGAGGCAGCCGGCATCCCGGCGAATGTCCGCTGGGCGACGGGCTTGTCCTGCAATGAGCAGGGCTATCCCAACGGCACCTACAAGGGATACTGGCTTGACCCCAAGGGCAAGGAATTCGGCGAGAACGCCAAATACTTCGAGTACAACCCCACCGAAGCGAAGAAGCTCCTACAGGCTGCCGGCTATCCGAACGGCATCAAGGACGAGATGTTTTTCGGGTTCGCGTTTCCCAGCACGCAGCTGGCTATGGATACGCTCATCGGCGCGCTTGCAGAGGTGGGGATCAACCTCACTCGCAAACAGCTGAACACGGCGGAAGCGACCGAGAAGTACAACACCACCTACCCTCCAGACCCCACGGGGCCGACGCGCAGCTGGGGCAACTGGGTGGGGCTGAGGACCGGCATAGATTCCGGCGGCCCGGACCCGGCGAGTTACATCCACCAGATGTACCACAAGGACGGCGGCCGCTTCCTGGGCTACAACCCCAACGGCGTGGCCAGTCCCGACGGCGACCCCACGATCAACGAGCTCGTCGAGAAGATGAGGACAGAATTCGACGAGAAGAAGCGCATCGAGCTGGCCCATGAGTTCCAGCGCTACCACGCCAAGACCGCGTACCGGTTCCGCTATCCCGGCGGCGCAACCACTATCTCCCTCTGGTGGCCCGCTGTGCAGAACCTGGGCGTCTGGGTGGGCGAGAGCTTCAAACGCGTCTGGACGAACGAGTGGATCGACCAGACTAAGCCGCCCTTCGCCTGACGTCGCAGCAGCCTCCGGGCGAGCAGCCTGCCCGCCCGGAGGCTGCTTGCCTGTCCACGCTCCAGTCATCCGCAGGTGGCCGGCTCTCCCGCGCTCCAGCGATGTGGCCGAAAGCAGATCGGGTTTGGCTCCGGACAGGGAGCTCCAGACCGACGTCGAGGCCGAGGTAGGGGCCGCGACAAACTCGTCGTGACGGGAGGCGCTGGGGCCGCTCGTTGACACGCGGACTCGCGGCGGGGAATGATCCTGCCTGGTTCCCTGCCCGCTCAAGGGCGCCAGACCCGCGAATATTCGCAGAGGAGTGTCCACGAAGTGCCGGAGTTTCTCAGCAACGAAGAAATCGTCCTGGCGGCGCGCAAGAACCTCAACCAGGGGGCCTGGGACTACCTGGTGGGAGGCTCGGAGTCCGAGACCACGCTCAGGCGCAACCGGCTGGCGTTCGACCGCTGGGGATTCCGGCCCCGCATCTTCGTCGACGTCTCCAAGATCGACACGTCGACCACGTTCCTCGGGGAGCTCATGCGCATCCCGGTCATGCTGGCGCCCGTCGGCTCTCTGCAGGTGTTCACTCCGGAGGGCGGCGTTGCCGCTGCCCGCGCCGCGGCCGACTTCGGCACCACGCACTGCGTCAGCTCCGTGACCCTCCCCTCCTGGGAGGAAACTGCCGCCGCGGGCACGAAGTTCTTCCAGCTCTACGTCCACGGCGACAACGAATGGACGAAGGAGGCGATAGCCCGGATCAAGGACGCGGGCTACAAGGCGCTGGCGATCACCGCCGATACGGCGATTTACAGCCGCCGCGAGCGGCCGATGCTCACCCGCTACGCGCCGCCCACCCAGCGCGCCCGACCCGCCCGGAATTTCCTCTCCGAGCTCACCTGGGAGAAGCTCGATTACATCAAGGAGCTCTGGGGCGGCCCGCTCATGGTAAAAGGCGTCGCGACGGTGGAGGATGCCCTCCTCTGCGTCGAGCACGGCGTCGACGTCATCTGGGTGTCGAACCACGGCGGCCGCCAGCTGGATCACGGCCTGGGCAGCATGGACGTCCTGCCGGAGATCGTCCAGGCCGTCGGCGACCGGGCTGACGTCATCGTCGATGGCGGCGTGCAGCGGGGGACGGACGTGCTCAAGGCTGTCGCCTTGGGCGCCAAGTGCGTCGCCGTCGGGAGGCTGCAGGCATGGGGCCTGGCGGCCGCGGGCAAGGAGGGCTGCCAGCGCATGCTCGAGCTCCTGGAGCACGAGATCATCTCCGCGATGGGCCTCCTCGGCGTCACCAGCATCGACCAGCTGAACGCCAAGTACGTCTGCCGAGCCGAGCCCGTGATCCCGCCGCACGAGATGAGCATGTGGTCGAACATGCCGACGCCCATGGGGCCGGGCGGCCGCATTTTGTAGGCCGCCGGAATTCAGGCACTGATTAGAGGAGGATCAAGGCGGAAGGACAGGGCCGGCGAGTCCTTTCCTTCCGGCCGCCGATGCGTTTCGCCGTCTGGGCGCCCTACGCCGGCCGCGTTGACCTGCTTCTCCGGGACAGGACCGTACCGATGTCGCGGGATGACGCTGGTTGCTGGAGCGCCGACGTCGCCGACGCCTCCGGCGAGGCCGACTATGCCTTCTCGGTCGACGGCTCCGCGCCGCTGCCAGACCCCCGCTCTCCCTGGCAGCCTTTCGGCGTGCACGGCTGGTCGCGCACCATCGACCACGCCGCGTTTGCCTGGCAGCACGACAGCCGGAAGGTAGCGCCGCTGCGGGAAGCCGTGATCTACGAACTGCACGTGGGAACCTTCTCGCCCCAAGGCACGTTCGAGGGCGCCATTGGCCGCCTGGATTACCTGCGCGGCCTGGGAGTTACCCACGTGGAGCTCATGCCCGTCGCGGAATTTTCCGGCACGCGCGGCTGGGGCTACGACGGCGTCGACCTCTACGCGCCCCACCACGCCTACGGCGGCCCGCACAGCCTCCAACGCTTCGTCGATGCCTGCCACCGCCGCGGCCTCGGCGTCATCCTGGACGTCGTCTACAACCACTTGGGCCCGGAAGGCAACCACCTCAGCCGCTTCGGGCCGTATTTCCGCGGCCGCACGCCTTGGGGAGAAGCCTTCAACTTTGATGGGCGCGACAGCGACGCCGTGCGGCGCTTCCTCATCGACAACGCGCTCGCGTGGCTGCGCGACTACCGCATCGACGGCCTCCGCATCGACGCCGTCCACGCCATCCATGACGACTCAGCGATCCACTTCCTCGAAGAGCTGGGCGTGGCCGTCCACAACCTCGGCGACGAGCTAGGCCGCAACGTGGCCGTGATCGCGGAGAGCGCCCTGAACGACCCGCGCTTCGTCTGGGAGGTGGGGCGGGGCGGCTACGGCCTCGACGCCGTCTGGAGCGACGACCTCCACTACGCCCTTCACGCGCTCCTAGCCGGCGAAAGGTTCGGCCGCTACGTCGACTACGGCTCGATAGCAGACGTGGCCAAGGCCCTCCAGGACGTCTACGTGCTCGATGGCGTCTACTCGCGTTTCCGGCGGCGGCGTTTCGGGCGGCCAGCCGTCGGCGTCCCGCGCCGGTGCTTCGTGACCTTCAGCCAGAACCACGACATGGTGGGCAACCGGCCGCAGGGCGAACGGTTGGGCACCCTCGCCGGCATCGGGGCCGTGAAAGTCGCCGCGGCGATCGTGCTCATGGCCCCGACGGTGCCCCTCCTTTTTCAGGGCGAGGAGTGGGCGGCGACGACGCCCTTCCCCTATTTCACCGATCACGCCGATCCGGAGCTCGGAAGACAGGCCTGGGAAGGACGCCGCCGCGACCTCGCGGGCGCGGGCTGGCCCAATCCCGAGACGCCGGACCCGCAGGACGTGACCACGTTCATGCGCTCGCGCCTGGACTGGGATGAACCGGGCCGGGAGCCTCACGCCGGGGTGCTGGACTGGTACAGGCGCCTGATCGAGGTCCGGCGCAAAGTCCTCGCCGGCGCCGCGGACGACGCGGACGAGACGGAGGTCTCGTTCGACGAGGCAGAAGGCTGGTTGCGGCTGCGGCGCGGCTCCATTCTGCTCATCGCAAACTTCGCCCGCGAGGCGAAATCGATCCCGCTCGATCTTTATCCCGGTGAACCGATCCTCATATCGGACGAGTCTGCTAGATTAGACGCCGGCGGCGTCCGGCTCCCAGCGGTCAGCGTCGCCCTGTTCCAGGATCCAAGCCGATCGTAGTACCCCGCCCTGAAGGGACGCACTGGATGAACCAGCTCTCGAAGACTGTGGCCATCGTCGGAGCGGCCGAGTCGGATGAAATCGGCCTCGTGCCCAACAAGTCCGCCCTGCAGCATCACGCCGAAGCGGCGCACAACGCGCTCGCGGACGCCGGCCTGTCGGTCAAGGATGTCGACGGCCTCTTCACGGCCGGCTACTCGACGCTGATCACCGGCGAATACCTGGGCATCCGCCCCCGCTTCACGGACAGCACGGCGGTCGGCGGGTCTTCGTTCGTCATCCACATCGCGCACGCGGTCGCCGCGATCAACGCCGGCTACTGCGAAGTGG
Organism: Dehalococcoidia bacterium; assembly: GCA_035559355.1. Taxonomy (GTDB): domain Bacteria; phylum Chloroflexota; class Dehalococcoidia; order DSTF01; family WHTK01; genus WHTK01. Next base: position 3,908 of record DATMBD010000256.1, on the reverse strand, counting down.
CCCTCGTCACCCACGGCGAAGCCGGCCGCAGCGCCCGCGAGCGCGGCGGCCAGCTGGGGGGCGGCCTGCCGGCGCCCCAGTTCGAGGCGCCTTACGGCTTCATCGGCGCGCCGGTTAGCTACGCCACCGCCTGCAGCCGCTACATGTATCAATACGGCGAGGACCGCACGCGCCAGGCGCTCGCCGAAATCGCCGTTTCGACGCGCAAATGGGCCCTGATGAACCCGAAGGCGTACATGAAGGAGCCCATGAGCTTCGACGATTACCACAACTCGCGCTGGGTCGCATGGCCCTTCCACCTCCTCGACTGCTGCCTGGTCACCGACGCCGGCGGCGCCATCGTCCTCACCAAGGGCGACCGAGCCCGCGATCTGCGCAAGAAGCCGGTCTGGGTCCTCGGCGCGGCTGAGCACCACGACCACTCCATGATCAGCCAGATGCCGGACCTGACCGTGACCCCGGCCCACGACAGCGGCCCCCGGGCCATGGCCATGGCCGGCGTCAGCCACAAAGACATCGACCTGACCATGATTTACGACTCGTTCACGTACACGGTGCTAATCACGCTGGAGAGCCTCGGCTTCTGCAAGCCGGGAGAGGGACCGGACTTCGTCGCCAATCAGCGGACGGCGCCCGGCGGCGATTTCCCCCTCAACACCAGTGGCGGCGGTCTGTCCTACACGCATCCGGGCATGTACGGCATGTTCTTGACCATCGAGGCCGTGCGCCAGCTGCGCGGCGAATGCGGCGAGCGCAACGTCAACCCCAAAATCGCGCTGGTCAACGGCACCGGCGGCTCGCTTTCCTCGACAGGGACGGCCGTTCTTGCCGTGGATTGAGCGAGGCCAGACGAAGGAAGGCCAGGGACCAGGCGAGACGGGCTCCATGATCCGACGGTTCCTAGCTCGACGAAGCAAATGAAGTGAAACCGGTCGCCGGCCTGGACCGGCGCCGCGACAGGCGAAGGACATCGAGATGACGACACAGCAATACAGCCGGCCGCTGCCGAACCCGATGCCCGAATGGGACTTCTACTGGGAAAAGGCGAAGGCGCACGAGCTCTGGCTCATGCGCTGCAATGACTGCAACAAGGCGTACTTCTACCCGCGCGCCATCTGCCCCAACTGTTTCTCGCGCAACACGGGCTGGTTTCGGTCCTCCGGCCGCGGCGTCCTCCACGCCTTCGCCATCGTCCACCGCCCGCCGACGCCGGCCTGGCGCGACCACGTGCCCTACGTCACCGCCATCGTCGAGCTCGAAGACGGCGCCCGCATGCCGACGAACCTCGTCGAAGTGGAGCCGGACCCCGCCAAGATCAAGGTCGGCATGGGAGTACAGGTCGTCTTCGACGACGTGACCGACCAGATCACACTGCCGAAGTTCAAGCCCGCGTAGCGATGCCGCCGCCGAACAAAACCTACCCCGACTTCGCTTCCGCCGTCGCCGACATCCCGGATGGCGCAACCATCATGATCGGCGGCTTCGGAGCGGGAACGCCGCACAATCTGATCAAAGCGTTGTACGAGCAGGGAGCCAAGGACCTGACGCTCATCCTCAACGCGGCAGGCACCGGCCGCGACCCGGGCCCCGGCCCCGCGCACGTCACGCCCTCCACGCTGATCGAAGCTCGGCGGGTGCGCAAGGCGATCATGGCCTTCACCGCGTCCACGCACCCGTCCCGCACGACGCCCGTCGAAGAATTGCAGGAGGCGGGCGAGATGGAGGCGGAGCTGGTGCCGCAGGGCACTCTGGCGGAGCGCATTCGCGCCGGCGGCGCCGGCATCCCCGCCTTCTACACGCCGACGGCGGTGGGCACGGAGCTGGCCGAAGGGAAAGAGCACCGCGTCTTCAACGGCCGGACGTATCTGCTCTACGAGGCGCTCACCGCGGACTACGCCTTCGTGCGCGCCTGGCACGCGGACGAATTCGGCAACCTGGTCTTCCGGCGCGCCGAACGCAACTTCAATCCGCTCATGGCCATGGCGGCGCGTTGCACCATAGTCGAGACGGAAGAGATCCTGCCCATCGGGGCGCTGGACCCGGATCACATTCACACGCCGGGGATTTACGTAAGCCGCATCGTGCAGATACCGCCGGACGGCATCTTCCACATCACGCGCGGACCCGCCGGCGGGGCGGCACAACAGGGACGCTAGGACCATGGCGACGCAGGAGAAAACCAGGCTGACACGCGACCTCATGGCTGCACGCATCGCCGCCGAGTTCCAGGACGGCTGGATCGTCAACCTCGGCGTGGGCATGCCCACCCTGTGCTCCGATTTCCTGCCGGCAGACCGCTTCATCGTCCTGCACTCGGAAAACGGACTCATCGGCTACGGTCGCAACGCGACCGTCGAGGAGGCGACGCCGTACGTCGTCAACGCCGGTACCTTCCCGGTCCTGCTCCAGCCGTTTGCCTCCATCGTCCACCACGCAGACGCCTTCGCCGTCATTCGCAGCGGGCGCCTGGACGTAGGCGTGCTGGGCGCCTACGAGGTGGGCGCCAACGGCGACCTCGCCAACTGGAAGACGTCACGAGAGAAGAAGGGCGGCGGCATCGGCGGCGCCATGGATATCGCCGCCTGCGCGCAGCGCATCTACGTCCTCATGGAGCACACCACGCGCGATGGAAAGCCTCGCTTGCTTGAGCGCTGCAACCTTCCGATAACGGCCGCCGGCGTCGTCAAGCTCGTGATGACGGACCTCGGCCTCTTCGAGCCTAACGGCGAAGGCTTCACGGCCCGGGAGCTGGCGCCGGGGTTCACGCTGGAAGAGGTGCAGGCGCTTACGGGGGCGCCGCTACGGCCGGCGCCGGACATGCGAGAGGTGCAAATCCGCTAGCAGCTATCAATCTTTGCTGCCTGCGTATATCATCGGGGCTCAACTCTAGCGCGAAAGGAGCCGACCGATGACGGTAGCAGGCGCGCCGATCGACGAGCTGCACAAACGGGTGCGGGGCCCCGTCCTCACGGCCGAGGACGCGGAGTACGACACGGCCCGCAAGGTCTGGAACGGCATGATCGATCGCCACCCCGTCGTCATCGTCAGGGCGACAGGCAACGCCGACGTGATCGCGGCCGTGAACTACGCCCGCCAGGAAGGCCTCGCCGTCTCGGTCAAGGGCGGCGGCCACAGCGCGGCAGGGACCGCCGTCGGCGAGGGCGCCCTGATGATCGACCTCTCGCTGATGCGCGGCGTCCACGTCGACCCGGAGCGCCGCACGGCGCGCGTTCAGGGCGGCGCCACCTGGGGTGACTACGACCGCGAATGCCAGGTGTTCGGCCTCGGCTCGACCGGAGGCGTCATCTCAACCACCGGCGTCGGCGGCCTCACCCTGGGAGGCGGCATAGGCTGGCTCATGGGCAAGCACGGCCTCGCCATCGATAACCTCGTCTCGGTCGACGTAGTCACGGCGGACGGCAAGGTCGTCACCGCCAGCGAATCGGAGAACGAGGACCTCTTCTGGGCGCTTCGCGGCGGCAGCGGCAACTTCGGCGTCGTCACCAGCTTCGAGTTCCGCCTCCAGCCGGTCGGGCCCATGGTCACCGGCGGCCTCGTCGCCTGGCCGATCGACGCCGCCCGGGACTGCCTGGACTTCTTCGTCCGCTTCACGGCCGAGGCACCTGACGAGCTCGGCTCTTTCATGGCCTTTACGGGCACGCCGGACGGCAGCGCCTTGATCAGCGCATACCTCGGCTGCCACTCCGGATCCCTGGAAGACGGCGCCCGGGCGCTCCAGCCCGTCAAGGAATACGGGCCTCCCATCCTCGATGCGCTCGGCCCGATCCCCTATACCGCCATGCAGTCTATGCTCGATGCCGGCTTCGCGCCGGGGTCGCAGGTTTACTGGAAGGCGACCTTCCTGCGTGAGCTTTCGTCCGAGGCGCGGGACGTTCTCGCCAGATACG
>DATMBD010000255.1:0-4917 GCA_035559355.1 Dehalococcoidia bacterium | reverse complement strand
CTCCTTCAACGTCAAGGGCGGCCGCTGCGAGGCCTGCCAGGGCGAAGGCTACATCGAGATCGAGATGCAGTTCCTGCCCGACGTAACGGTCCCGTGTGAGGTCTGCAAGGGACAGCGCTACAACCGCGAAGCGCTGGAGATCCTCTTTCGCGGCAAGAATATCGCCGAAGTCCTGAACATGACCGTGGACGAGGCGCTGGAATTCTTCGCCGCCTTCCCGAAAGTGCGCACCAAGCTCCAGACGCTCAAAGACGTGGGGCTTGGCTACATCACCCTCGGCCAGCCGGCAACGACGCTCTCCGGCGGCGAGGCCCAACGCGTCAAGCTCTCAACGGAATTGTCCCGCCGCTCCACCGGCCGCACCCTCTACATCCTGGACGAGCCCACGACCGGCCTCAGCTTCGAGGACGTAAAGAACCTCCTCGCCGTCCTCCAGCGCCTTGCCGACGGCGGCAATACGGTCGTCGTCATCGAGCACCACCTGGACGTGGTCCTGAACGCCGACCACATCATCGACCTCGGCCCGTTGGGCGGCCATCGCGGCGGCACCGTCGTCGCCGAAGGCACCCCGGAGGAGGTCGCCGCCCACCCCACAAGCCTCACGGGCGAGCACCTGCGCCGCGCCTTCGCCCGCCGCGGCATCGAGATCGAGCCGCGGGAGGCCGCGCCGCCGAAACGCTCCCGCCAGAAGGTGGCGGCGAAGTAGCCGCGGCGATCGGCCTCGGCCCGAACAGCGCTCCTGCTGCCTGCTACGCCTGGGAGTGCCGGCCTAGCGGTTCGCCGGCCTGACATCCGGAAGCGGAACGGTCTAGCTCGATTCGAAGATGCGCCCCAAGGCGACGATCACTAGCCCCAGCACCGTGATCAGGCTGAACTCTGCCACCACCGGAGGGCGAAGGTCGTCGTTCAAATGGTGCTGGACGAGGCCGGACGTGAGGTAGAAGACGAGGAGCAGGAACACGCCCGCCAAGTAGCTCTCCAGAGGCAGGAAGTAGAGGCCCCATCGCGCCTGAGAGACGATCACGCCGATGACGCCCGCGAAAACCAGCGCCCTGATGGGGTCCGTCTCTGCTTCCCGCAGCATCTCCACGGAGAGAAGGACGGTGACGAGGCCCACGGTCAGCGCCGCAGGCACGAGGGACACGTCAAACGAGTAGACGACGGCGTAGAAGGCGAAGGCGGTCAGGAACGTGCCGAGGTTGAGGACGAAGCGGGCGCCGGCAAAACTGGGGTGGTGCGGTTCGACGGCCAGATACTGCGCGTAGAGGATCGCGCCCATGAGGACAGCCGCGATAGCGACGCCGGGCAGCACCCAGTAACCGTCAAGGGCGTCCTCCAGGAAGAGCCCGGCAGCAAGCGCGTTCAAGGTCGGCAGGAAGAGGAGGGGCGCGGTCCACGCCGCGTCTTCCTGCTCGATCGCCGCCCGGTGGGTGCGAAGAATGCCATCCGTGCCGAGCGCGACAAGGCCGGTGACGATGAGGAGCACCCAGGGCAGGGTCGGCTCGACGGCCAGGAAAAGCACCAGCCCCACAGAGTAGACGGCCACGAGCAAGGGTATCCGCGGCGACCTGAAGGGCGACTCGTCAGAGGCATGCGCAAGGCGCGCCTCGGCGTCGGGCGCTTCGGCGGTTGCGTCTGACCAGAGGTCTTCTTCGCTAGCCAATACTCGAACCGGCGCCCGCGGAACAGACTTGGGGTCGATTGTGAAACCGGGCGCTTGCGACCCGCCGATCTTATGACCCCGCCGCAGCGCAGGCAAGCGCATCAACGCCTAGGGGGCTTCCGCGACCTCCACCGTCTCCAGCCTCCGGTTGGCGATGGCGCCAAAGGTGCCGTGTACGGCAGGACGCCCACCGCCCTCGATACGCAGAAGCCGAAGGCCAGGCGCGCGCGCCGAGTCTCCTTGCGCCGAAGGACGCCTCCTATCCCTTGAACGGTGGCTTGGTCGTGTCCAGCCACCAGTTGAGCCGGGTCTCGGCCCAGATGTTTGCCCCCACGCTGGAGGAATTGAATGCGCCCAGGTTGCCGATCGCCGGCCACCACACGGTGAACAGCTTGGAGGTGGATGGCTTCGGAATGTAGATCGCCTGCTGCGTGGCATAACGGATGACCTCGTGGGTAAGGGATAGCGCCTTGTTGCGGTCGCTCTCCTGGCGCAGCTTCGCTAGGTCGGCATTGAGCTTGGGGTCGCCGTCGATGCCGCTGCCCTTGCCATCGGGGCCTACGGCGCCGTGGAAGGCGTCGCCCTGAGGATGCATGAGGCCGAAAAGCGAGAGTGCAGGCGTGTAGCGCGTGCGTTCCGCAGCTAGGCCGATGCCCGTGAATCCCTTAACCTTGCCGGACTGATAATCCCGCGGGATGTAGCCGTAGTGCCAGTTGGCAAGCCACTGGGCGTATGGCTGGCCCTGAAGTCGCGGCTTGAGGCCCACCTCCGGGAACATGGAGGCGTAAATCTCCACCATGCGCGCGTAAGTGGGGCCATACGTCTGCTCCCGGTTGAAGAAAAAGTCGAACTCGACGCCGCTGGCGAAGCCCGCTGCGGCAAGCAGCTTCTTCGATTCCTCCGGATTGAACTGGAGGTACTTTGCGCTCGCGCCGAACGCTTTTTCATCCTTGGGGTTTAGCCAGAAATCGCCCCATCCGGCGGAAAGAACGGTGTTGAAGGCGACCTCCAGGTCGATCCCCTGGGTCGCGAAGCCTTGGCGGTTCTCGATCGCGTCGGCGAAGGCCTCGCGGTCGATGGCCATGGACATAGCCTGTCGCACGCGCGTGTCGCGGAAGGGGGAGTTCCCCTCATAGCCAAAGATCACGTTTGGCGACGAGACCACGGCGAAAGTCGGCGCCTGCAACACCAACGAGGAAGGCACGTCACGGTGGAGCTGAACCACGTCCTCCTGCGTGTTTTGGACGATGTCCGTATGGATGTTTCCGGCCTTGAACTGGGCGAGACGGGTGGCGTTTTCCGGGATGAGGGCCCGCTCCACCTTGTCGAAAAATGGACGGCCCTTGACATAATAATCCGGGTTCTTGCGCCAATTCATGAAGGCGGACGGCCTGTGCTCCTCCAGAATCCAGGGGCCGTAGCCGCGGATTTCCGTCTTCGGGTCGAACCCGCCATCGGACTCGCGGGGCATGACGTAGAACTGGTCCCAGCCGGCGAGCAGCGTGAGCAAGGCGGCATCTGGATGGTGGAGTTTCATGACCACCGTTCTCGCGTCAGGCGAGGATACAGATTCGACCGCCGCCGTGGGAGAGCGCTCAGCGTCGTAGACGAGGTTAGGCGCGCTCGCGTTGAGGGCCGCGAACTTCTTCCAGCTGAAGAGGACGTCCTGAGTATCGATGCCGCGCCCGTTGGTCGGGGCGCGCGAGTCCCAATTCAGGCCCTGGCGCAGCTTCAATGTCAGAGTCAGCTTGTCCGGGCTGAGCTCGTATGACTCCATCAGGTCGCCCTCGACCATGGTGCCGTCGTTCACTTTCGGGTACGGCACGATGGTGAACTTTAGAAGCCTGGGGTAGGCAAAGACGGAGACCAGGTTGACCGTGGACGCGGAATTGGAGAGAAGGGCGTCCATGTGCGTCAGGTCGGCCGTGTAGTAGTCCTTGAGAACGCCTCCCGGCTTCGCCTGCGATGTGGTGTCCACCGGCTCATGGGCGAAACCACTACTCGCGGCCTTTTCGCCGCCGCCATCTTCATCGCCGCCGCAGGCCGCAAGCAGCGCGGCCGCCAAGCTTCCGCCGGCCACGCCAGCCGTTAGGCGCCGCCTCGTGATCCGTCGCCGTGAGAACGTCTCCCAGTAGCTAGACATCGGTTTCCCTTCCTTTGCTGCGTTCGGATGGCCCGAAATTGCCCGAAATTGGCCGCAGTTTCGGGAATTTCGTTTCGCCTGTCAACCTTTTGGCAGTACGGCGAGGCCTGTCGCGGCGCAAAAAGGAGGGGGACGCTCCGGACGTCCCCCTCCTTGCCGGCCGTTTTTGCCTTTCAGGCTGCCTTGAGGGTCGCGACCTCCGGCTGCCGATCGTCAATGAAGTAAGAGGCGCAGGCGAGGTCGAGCAACTCGCGGCTGCATTCGGCCTTCCTTCCCTGGAAGGAGGCGATGTCCATCAGGAGGTCAATGATGTCGCGCGGGTGCACACCGCGGAGATGGCGGTTCTTCGGGCGATAGTAACGCTCGATGACGTATCGGCCTGCCTCCTCGCTGTACGGCACGGAGTTCCGCTCGCAGACCATGCGCATGATCTGGAGGAAGGCTTCCTCGTCCGGGTCGCCGACTTCGATCTTGTGGCGGATGCGCCGGAAGAAGGCCTCGTCGCCGAGCTGGTGAGGCGGGATGTTGGTAGAGAACACGAGCAGCAGCTCGAACGGGATCTCGATCGTCTCGCCGCTCAGGAGGGAGAGGTGATCGACCCGCATCTCCATGGGCACGATCCAGCGGTTGAGAAGCTCCTTGGGCTGGACGAGCTGGCGGCCGAAGTCGTCGATGACGAGGATGCCGCAGTTGGCCTTCATCTGGACGGGGGCGATGTAGAACTTCGACTGGGGAGAGTACTTCAGCTCCAAATCGGCGAGCGTCAGCTCGCCACCGGTCATGATCAGAGGCCGTTTCGCCACCACCCAGCGCTGATCCCGCCGCCTTTCAGGCCGGACAGGCGTGAATGTGTGCCGCTGGTCCCGGTACTGCTCGTCCGTCTGCACGGCCGTGTGCACACGAGGGTCATATACGCGGATCGTCTGCCCGCCGACGTCGATGGCGTGAGGGATGAGCACGTGGCCGTTGAGCATGCGGCCGATGCCCTTGGCGATCGAGCTCTTGCCGTTGCCGGGGTCGCCGTAGAGCAGCATGGAGCGCCCAGAGTTGACGGCCGGCCCGACCAAGTTCCGCGTCGTTGGCGTCAGGACGAGGTCGGAGAGGGCTTCGT
>DATMBD010000254.1:0-5819 GCA_035559355.1 Dehalococcoidia bacterium | reverse complement strand
GCCGTAGCCTGTGAAAGCGGCGTTTGCTAGGATGGATCGGCCGGAGAGGTGCTGGAGAGGCCGAACAGGCGCGCCTGGAAAGCGCGTAGTCCCATTTCGGGGCTCGTGGGTTCGAATCCCACCCTCTCCGCCAGGCTTCTTTCGCGGGAGCGCCAACGTGCTGCCGAATTGGCTCTGAAGCGCCCCCCAGCCGTTCCCATTAGTCTTGGCTCTTGCGTAACCAATCCTTGCTCGGCTTGCAGGAGAGCCATATTCCTGGCTGGCCTCGCCGCGGGAGGCTCTTATCACCCAGCAAGCGTCGTAACGGCCGGTTCGGCGCGAGATCGCCGTCAGCGCCGAGGTCTGTGGAGGGCGGCCTCGTACTCCCGGCGCATCTGAGCTTCCTTCTCGGCAGCCGCTTCCCTGGCGGCCTCCTTGGCCTCGCGAAGGCGCTCCTTTACGCGGTCGAGGCTGAAGTGGGGCTGCGCCGGCTGCCCTGGGCCAGCGGGCGCTCGCGGGACCGGCGGCGTTGCTTCCCCTTCGGGCGTCCGGCGCTCCTGCTGTCGCTCTGCCTTGGAGAGAAGCGAGGCCACAGCCGCGCCGATCAGGAAACCGAGGACAAAGCCCAGCCGCATCCTACTTCGCCTTGCTCCTGCCCGTGAGGCCGGCGAGGACGCTCAGCCCCTTCCTGACCCCGGCCGCCGCGCCGTAAACGCGGACCACGGGGGCGACGGCGGTCCGCGCCACGAACTCCGTGCTGCCGCGCACGGTCTCGGCGGCGTCCTTGACCGAGTCGATCGCCGGTTTGACGGACTCGTCAAGGAGGCCTCTGGCCGTCTGTATGAGGCCTTTGGCAGCAAAGCCCACCACGACCAGCACGATCAGGGCGATGAGGAAGAAGAGGATGCCGATGATGCCGTAGACGATGACGACGACGTCACGCGCTTCGGCCAGGGAAACAAGCATGGGCATGAGCAGCTCCCGAATGCTGGACGGGCGCTAAGGTGTGGCCCGCTTGACCGGAGCCCTGGACTGAGGCTGGGCTCAGCCGGCACTGTCTCCGAGTATAACAGCCGCCGCTTCCGCTCCCCGCTGCCGGCTCCGGCCGGAGATAATCCCTCCCCCGATTACCTGGTCGTCCTCGTAGATGACGGCCGCTTGGCCCGGCGTCACCGCCCGCTGGGGGCGTTCGAAGGCGATCTCGAGCCCGTCCTCCCTGACCTTGACGCGCGCGGGCGCAGGCGCGCTCTTGTAGCGCACCTTGACCGCAGCCTCGAACTCGTCAGCAGGGGCGGTGCCGGCGACCCACGATGGACGCTCCGTCCAAACGCGATCGGACATGAGGTCTTCCTCGGGACCGACGGTGATCACGTTCAACTCCGGGTCGATTTCCGTGACGAACCGCCTGGCCCCAAACGCGCCGATCCCCTTCCGCTGGCCGATTGTGTATCCGGCTACGCCCTCATGTCGGCCCACGATCCGGCCCTCGGTATCGCGGATGTCGCCGGGGCGCTGAGGGATGTGCTCGGCGAGAAACGCGCGGTAGTCGTTGCCCGGCACGAAGCAGATTTCGGCGCTGTCCGGCTTGTCGTGGAGGGGCAGGCCCATCTCGAAGGCGAGACGCCGCACCTCGGCCTTCGGGTAGCCGCCGACGGGGAAAAGCAGGCGGCCAAGTTCCGCCTGGCCAAGCGTGAATAGGACATAGGACTGGTCTTTGGCGTCGTCAACGGCGCGGTGGAGCTCATAGCCATTGCCCGTCTCGAAGATGCGGGCGTAATGGCCTGTGGCCAGGAAATCCGCCTCCAGGGCGACGGCGCGGTCGAGCAGAGCGCGGAACTTTACGTGCTCGTTGCAGGCTAGGCAGGGGTTGGGCGTGCGGCCGCGCTCGTATTCGCTGACGAAGTAGTCGACCACCTTGCGGCCGAACTCCTCCTCCAGGTTGATGACGTAGTGCGGGATGCCGAGCGCGTCCGCGGCGGCGCGAGCGTCGTCGATGTCCTCGACGCCGCAGCAGCGCTTCTGGTGAAGACGGCCAGCGGCGTCGTCGCGCGTCCAGAGGCGCATGGTAACGCCCACCACGTCGTATCCCTGGCGCACGAGGAGGCCCGCGGCGACGGCTGAATCGACGCCGCCGCTCATGGCGGCGATAACGCGAGGCTTGGCCATGCCCCTATGTTAGGGGAAGGCAGCGGGGAGCACCAAAAAGCGGAGGGAGCGGCAGCGCCAAGGCGTCCGGGCACGCGGTGAGCCACGCGGCGCCTCCATGCTGGTATCATGAGCGCGGTGACTCAAGCCAGACTCGAGTCCTCCGAGATAGCGCGACGCATCGTCGACCTCCTGTCCGACCGCCAAGCGGAAGACATAGTCCTGCTGGACATCCACGAAATCGCTTCCTTCGCTGACCACTTCGTCATCGCGACCGCGCTGAACGCGCGCCACGTCGACGCTTTGATCGATGCCTTCGACAAGGACTTGGCCCGTGAAGGCATCAAGGCTTTGCGGCGGGAGGGTGAGTCCGATAGCGGCTGGGTGCTGATCGATTTCGGGCCCGTGATCGTGCACATCTTCACGCCGGAGGACCGCCGCTTTTACAACCTGGAGGGCCTCTGGAGCCGGGCAGGCGTCCCGGCGGTGCGCTTCCAGTAGTCGTCTGGACAGGGGGAAACATGAGGCTTTTGGTGCTGGGGCTGGCGCTCCTGCTGATCGCGGCCTACCTGCTCACGCAGAACCGCAAAATCGAGTTCGAGCTGGAAATCGAGCCCAAGGGCGGAGGCCGGGAGGAGGACGAGTAAGGCTCGCCGCCCGTTCCGCAGCAGGCTTGAAGCGCAGATGCAGCGTGGATGCCACGGGATGCATCCTGTGGGTGCCTTGATTTCAGGCAGTCGGTCTGGTCTGGGCTAATCAGCCCTCCAGGAGCCTGGAGCCGCGGCCCTCTATCGCCTCGCTCCTGTTTTGACCGGCCTCAAGCCGATTCGAAGACCCAGGGGTCGATGTCGCGTTTGACCTCGACGAGCTCGGAGGGCTGGAAGAAGAGCGCGACCTCGCGAGCAGCGCTCTCGAGCGAGTCGGAGCCGTGGACTAAGTTGCGGCCGATTTCGATGCCGTAGTCGCCCCGAATAGTCCCCGGCGCAGCCTCGCGCGGGTTGGTCTTGCCCATCGTATTTCGGACGATTTCGACGGCGTTCGTGCCCTCCAGAACAGCGGCGATGATCGCGCTGGAGGTGATGTAGGAGACGAGGCCCTCATAGAAGGGCTTGCCCTTGTGTTCGGCATAGTGGCGTTCGGCGAGGGCGCGGTCGACGTGCAGGAGCTTGAGGCCTACCAGCCGGAGGCCGCGCCGCTCCAGACGCCCGAGGATCTCGAAAGCGAGGCCCCGTTGCATGGCGTCGGGCTTGATCAGCACCAAGGTTCGTTCCATGAGAGTCCTTTCGTGAGCGGCTAGCAGATAACAGCTAGCAGGTAACCGCTATACAGGGAAGCCCGCCGGATTGCTTCATGGCCCTACCGGCTGCGGGCCGATGGCGGGCGCACGCAGGTAGAGGGGCACGAGGCTCTGGGCGTCGTCGAAATCGCCGGCAGCCAAGCGCTCCAGACCCAGACGCATGACGCCAACGGCCCGGGGGGAAGAGGACGCCAGGAGACGGGTGCCGCGAGAGGAGAGCGCTTCCTTGGCAGCCTCGTCCAGCCGATCGAGTTCGCCGGTGAGGACGTCGTTCGGACGCAGGGCCGCGAGGACGCCGTCCAATCGGCTGAGGCGCGGCGGAGATGCCTCGGCCAGCCGGCCGCCCTCCCACTCGTAGGCTGCCCAGGCCAGCTCCGCCCGCCCGGCAGCCTGGACGGCGATTACGCGCTGGCCGGAGACCTCGGCCAACGCAAGGGCGTCGGCGGCCAGGCGGCCGACTCCCACGATCGGAGCTCCCAGCGCGAAGGCGAGGGCCTTCGCCGTGCTGAGACCGACGCGGAGGCCGGCGTAGGCTCCGGGTCCGAGACAGACCGCAAGCGCCTCGACCTCATGCTTGTGGCGGCCCAGGTGGCGCAGCAGCCAGTCGATGGCGGGCAAGAGCTCCCGCGACTGATTGCGCTGCGTGCGCCATGAGACCTGCCCCAGCAGATTCCCGGCCTCAGCGAGAGCGATGCCGGCATCGTCGGCGGCGGTGTCGATGGCGAGAGTGAGCCCCTTACCTGCGCTTGCGGTCACCCGTTTTCTCCTCAGCCGCAGCCACCTCCCGGACGATGGCCTCGTAGCGCTCGCCGCGGGGTTCGAGCGTGATCCGCCGGCGGCGATCGTCCACGATTTCGAACCGAACGAGGAGGTGCTCGGGAGGCATCTCCTCTGGCGCGCGGTCCGGCCACTCCACCAGAAGGAGGCCGTCGGCGGCATTTTCCTCCAATCCCAGTTCGAAGACCTCCTGCGGATCTTCGAGTCGGAAAAGGTCCGCATGGTAGACGCGGAGACGGCCTGAATACTCGTTGACGAGGACGAAGGAGGAGCTCTTGACGGCTTCCTTCACCCGCAGGCCGGCACCGATCCCCTGGGCCAGGCAGGTCTTGCCGGCGCCGAGCTCTCCTTGGAGCAGCACGACATCGCCGGGGCGAAAGTGGGCCGCCAGAAGCGTCCCCAGGCGCCGCGTTTGGGCAGGGCTGTGGGAGTCGAACGTCAGCCTCATGCCGGCGCCAGGTGGTCCCAGCCGGCCCGCGCTAAGGGAACCTCGCGGCCGGTCTCGTCGATGACGGCAACATGGGGCTCGTCGGCCGCGTAGACCTCGCCGATGGCCGTCAGGGGCGTCTCGGAAGAGTCGATCAGTGCCTCGACGGCTGGGCGCGGCGCGATGAGGACGAGCTCGTAGTCCTCGCCTCCGCTGATCGCCAAGCCCGCAGCTTCGGCGGGAAAGGCGGCGCGCAGGGCGTCGCTGATCGGCAGGCGGTTAGCCTCGACGCGGATGCCGACGCGGCTGGCCGTGGCGACGTGCCTCAGGTCCTGGACGAGGCCGTCGCTGACGTCGATGGCACAGCGAATGCCCGCCCGCACTGCCTCGCGTCCGAGCGAAACCCTGGGCCGCGGACGCTGCTGCGCCTCCCGCAGGCGCCTTTCAGACTCGGTCCCGAATTCGGAGGCCGCCTGCAACAACCGCACGCCGCCGGCGGCATCGCCCAAAGTTCCGCTCACGGCGACGATGTCGTCGGGCCGGGCGGCTGAGCGCGTGAGGACGGACGATTGGCCGAGGAGGCCGACGGCGGCAAGGCCGGAAAGGGCCACGGTCACGGCGAACACTGGACTGCGGACGATGTCGCCCCCGGCCAGCGTGACGCCGTACTCCTTCGCGGCCGCATGCAGGCCGCTGTAGAGCTCGAGGGCGTCCTCGACGCAGAACTCCGCAGGCAGGAGGAGGGTGACCAGGCAGAGGTGGGGGACGCCGCCCATGGCGGCAATATCGCTGAGGTTGACCGCCAGCGCTTTCCACCCAACCTCGCTCCACGAGCTCCGTTCCGGGAGGAAATGGACGCCGGCGACCAGGGTGTCCGTTGTCCAGATGACCGGACCGTCCGGGCGAGGAGAGACGGCGGCGTCGTCGCCGAGGCCGACGAGGAGGCCGGGCTGGCGCCCGTCGCGAGAAGGGGGGTAAGCGATGCCGAACGACTCGGCCAGAAGCCGGATCAATCCGAATTCGCCTACCTCCGAAACGAGCACGCTTGAATTATAAGTGGGCCTGATCTTTGGCTCGAAGCAGGCCGGGGAGAGGCGGGAGCTATAGTGACGGCATGCGCAGCCTGGTGCTGGCCGATATCCACGCAAACCTCCAGGCCCTGGAGGCTGTCCTGGTGGATGCGGCCGCGACCGG
>DATMBD010000253.1:0-3386 GCA_035559355.1 Dehalococcoidia bacterium | reverse complement strand
AGCACCTCCGTCCGCGAACGCCCGCAACCGTAGGGCGCAGCATGCTGCGCCCTACAAAGCCTACACCGCCATATTCTGGAGGCGGGACGGCGGCCGTTGCGTTTCGCTGCGGTGGCGTCTCCCTGCTCTAAGGTCGCGCCCGCCGAAGCCCCTACTTCGCGATGAAGGCGCCGTTCATGTTCGGGTGGGCGTCGCAGCGGAAGTAGTAGACGCCGGCCGCCGGCGCGCGGAAGCGGTACTCGCGGGTCTCCGTGCCGTTGAACAGGTCGCCCTTGAAGATGGCGGTGCGGGCGCTGCTGTCCGTGTAGACGGCGACGTTGTGGACGATTCCGTTGTCGCGGTTCTCGAAGCGGATCACCACCTCCGAGTCCGCCTTGGCTACCAGCGTGTCCTTGTCGAACTTGATGTCGCGCGCGCTGATCGACAGGGACGTCGAAGGCTCCGTGCCGGCGGCGCGCGTCGCCAGCGTGGCGATGTCGGCCTTCTCGCCGCCGCCGCAGGCGGCGAGAAGCAAAGCGATGAGAGCGAGCGCGGGGAGAAGAAGACGTTTCGGCATATATCCAGGCTAACGAAGCGGCCCCTTAGGGGCCACGGCGGGCGAATTTAGGGCGTTGCTGCTCAGGACTTAGGGGTTTTCCCCGATACAGACCTGCCGGCGCGGCTCCCTAGGATGGCGCCAGATCGCAGAAAGGAGTCGCGCGGTTTTGGAAGTCTTCGTCATCATCGTCGCGTTCTGGCTCATCCTCGTCGGCGTCTACGGCGGCCTTTCCCTCGTCAACAGCAGCCGCAAGCAACGCCCCCTCCAACGCTCTCTCCCGGCCGCCAGCGCTCGGCCGCGGCCGTTGCCGCGCCCCGCTGCCGGCGGCCGTATTAGCGACGCCGCTCTGGGCGGCCTCTTCTCCGAAGTCGACGTTCTCAGGGCTCAGGTGGAGCACCTGCGCACCGAGGTCGTCGCCCTGACCGACGCCGCTACCCGCTTCGAGCGCCCCAGGCTGAGGCGGCATCGCACCGGCGTCTACACCCAGCTGCCGAGGATCCTACGCAGACAAGTGCGCGAAGCCCGCTTCGTGCGCCACACGGCGAGCGTTTAGGCGCGCGCTCCCCGCGCAAGAGACGGGCCGGGTCAAGGAAGACCCGGCCCCCTCTTGTTGCCAGCTTTGAGCGTCCTGCTCAGGCGCGCTTGATCGGCGGCTTCGTCTCGTCCACCCAGGTCGTGTAGTAGTGGTTGTTGATGGCGCGGGAGTCCCCCTGGAAGACGCGGAAATTGCCGACCGCCGGCCACGCGAGGCTGAATCCACTGGCCAGGCCGGCGCGGCTTATGCAGTACTGATACTTGGCCAGGTAGCGCTGCAGCTCGTGCAGGAGCGACACCTGCCTTTTGACGTCGGTTTCCGCCTTTGCCTTCTCGATCAGCTCGTCCGCCTTTGGGTCGCCGCCGCTGACCTCAGAGCCGTCGCCGGTGAAGATGGCGCCGCTCGTCGGGCCTGCCTTGGACCAGTAGCGCCACACGTAGTAGTCCACGGGGTCGGGTGAGCTGACAGCGCCCAGCCGGTAAAACGTGCCCTGGATGTTGCCCTGCTTCGTGATGTAGCGCTGCAGGTAGTCGATGTTGTAGTCGAGGCCGGTCGGGATCGGTTTGAGGCCGATCTCGCGCTTGAAGGCGTCGCGGATTTCCGCCTCGTCGTTGTAGCCCGTGAGCGTGAACGTGGGCGGGTTGACGAAGGCGGACGGGTACTCGAAGCCGTTGGGGTAGCCGGCCGCAGCCAGGAGCTGCTTTGCTTCCTTGACGTACTCGTCGTGCTTGGTCTCGTCGGGCGTGTACCATTTCGCGTCCGGACCGAAGTCCTTGCTGCGCGGGTCGATGAGCACGCCAGGCACGTAGCCGATCGACGTATAGAAGAACGTGTCGACCGGGAGGCCTTCCGCTTCGAACTTCGAGACGTTGAACATCGTGTCGATGGTCGCGTGGCGGTCTTCGGAGAGGGAAAACGCCTGCCGGACGCGGATGTCCAGGAAGGGGCTCTTCTGGAAGGAGCCGAACGGCAGCCAGCCGAAACCGATCGTATGGCCGACGGATGCCGCGCTGTTGAGGCTCTGGTACATGTTGATGGCCGGCACTTCCCGCTTGGTCGGCACCTGGTCTTCGGGCCGGACTTCATACGTGTAGATCTGGCCGCTCTTGAAGGACGCCAGCCCCGTGGCGTAGGCGCTGCCGAGGATGATTGGCACCTCGAGCATGCCGATTCGCGGCTCTTCCTTGTTCCAGTAATCCGGGTTGCGCTTGTAGATCAGGCCGATGGATGGCTCCCACTTGTCGAGGATGAAGCCTCCGGTGCCGATTTGGTCGAGGCGGGGGTTGAAGGTCCCTTCGAAGGCCTCTCGCGGCTGGATGGTGCCGAGCTCGCCGGTGATCATGTTCGCCAGCCGCTGCATGATGAACGACGTCGGCTCCTTGAGCTTGTAAACAACCGTGTTGGCGTCTGGGGCCGTCACCGAGAGGATGGGCGCGTTGGGGTTGAACTCGTTGACGTTCGCCGCGCGGTTGTTGCTCGGCAGGGAGCTGTAGCGCTTGAAGGTGGCGATTACGTCCGAGGAATCGAAGGCGCGGCCGTTGACCGGCGGCTTGTTCTGCCACTTCACCCCTTGGCGGAGCTTGAAGGTGATCGTCGTCCTATCGGGCGAGAACTCCCACGAGGTCGCCATTTCGGGCTCGACTTCGGTATAGCTCGAGGGTTCCTTGTAGCCCATCTTGTTGTGGACGAGCGAGCTGTAAACCATGCCGTTGAAGACGTTGAGCTGCGCTTGTCCCTGGGCAATGCCGTCCAGGTGATTTGGCTCCGAGGGGTTGTACCACTTGAAGACGCCGCCTGACTTGGCGACTTTGGAGGTGTCCTCGATCTGGCTGATCAGGCCGCTCGTGTCTTTCGATTTCGCGGCGCCGCCGCCTTCATCGCCGCCGCCACAAGCGGCCAGAAGGGCGGCGCCTAGGCCAATTCCCCCGGATGCGGTCAAAGCTCTGCGACGGCTAACCCGCCTGGCAAGCGTTCTGGTCCAGTAACCTTCCGTCATTGCTGCCTCCTGGCGCCGCAGCCCGCGTTCGCGCGCTGGCTAGTACGCTCCTTGAGCGTCGCTTTGCCGAACGACCACTAAGTGGAACCCGCTCTGATTCGATAGGCAGCTCCCCACGTGCCCCTCGAATGAGGTAGCAAAGTGCTGGAATTCTAATCTATGCAAATAAACAATGCTAGATGCTATTAAGCCTATAATCCTGAACTCTCATTCCTGATATTTCGTGAGCCTTCCAGGGTCAGGGACAGGGCGCGTCTCGCTCGCGGCAGCCGCAGCCTCCCGTCTCCTGCAGGGGGCGCGGCGCGGCGGGCATGGGC